>CAYQJU010000022.1:0-43381 GCA_964417875.1 uncultured Steroidobacteraceae bacterium | reverse complement strand
TGGGCTCGCGCTGGAACATCAGCCTGTTCCACTATCGCAACCACGGCGCCGACACTGGCCGCGTGCTGGCGGGCGTGCAGGTTCCGCCTGCCGAACGCGCCGACCTGCGGCTGCACCTGGACGAGTTGCGATTCCCCTATGTGGAAGAGACGGCCAACCCCGCCTACGGCATCTTCCTCGGCCGCTGACCGGCCATCCGCAGCGCCTGCGCCCGCGTCGCGGGTCGGGATGCACACGCATGTGCTGCGCGCTGGTCGCCGCATCGCGATCGCGGTGGCCGGCGGACTGGTGATGCTGGTGGGGCTGGTGCTGGCCGTACCGCTGGTGCCCGGTCCAGGGCTCGCGCTGATGTTTCTGGGACTTGCCATCTTGAGTCTGGAATTCGAGCGCCCACGTATGTGGCTCGCCCGGCTGAAGGCACGCGGCATCCAGCTCAAGGAGCGCGTGGTGGAGGCGCGGGAACGCCGTCGCCGGCAACCCTGAGAGCCTGCGCGCTGTTCAGCCTTGGTTCAGGCGGCGGGTGCAATTTGTAGGAATTCCGGAGGGGTTCAGGTTGCTGCCGCAGCCGGGCACGGGCATGACCGATTCGGCGTACAATCGTTTTTCGCAAGTGTTTTCGTGGGGTGTCGCGCACATGAACACCAGACTTGTTCTCGTCGCGGCGGCCGCGCTGCCGCTCGCCGCCTGCATGCGGGCCCAGATCGACGAATCGCGCGAGCAGGAAACCCGCATCGGCGCCACCGAATCGGTGGTCGTGCTGGCCAAGCCGCAGATCGAAGGCGCGGGGGCCGAGAGCGAATTCCTCGACTGCATCGGTGACCGCATCGCGGGCCGGCGCAAGGGCATCAAGGTGCACCCGAACGAGGAGTTCACCGACAAGCTGTTCCCCTGGTTCGAACCCGGCACGGTGCCCTCCCGGGCGCAGGGGCTGGAAAGCCTGCTGACCCAGCCGGGTGTCAGCGAGCGCGTGGCCGCCACCGGCGTGCGCTACATCGTCTGGCTCGACGGCGGCACCCGCAAGACCGACGGCGGCGGCAGCCTCGCCTGCGGCGCCGCGCCGGGCATGGCCGGCTGCATCGGCTTCGGCTGGTGGGAAAAGGAATCCGACTACGAGGCCACGGTGTGGGACCTGCAGCAGGCCACCTCGGTGGGCTCGGTGGGGACCAATGTCACCGGTACCTCGGCAGTGGTGGGGGCCGTTGTGCCGCTGCCATTCATTGCGCACACGCAGAGCACGGCCTGCTTCCGGCTCGGCGACCAGCTGCGCGCCTTCCTGGAGGGCGGCTCGCCCGCGGGTTGAACATGAAACATCTCATCGCCCTCGCGGTCGCCGGCCTGCTGGTGGCCTGCGTGACTCCCCCGACACCGCCGATGCCGCCCAGTGATGGCGGCGGGCCTTCATCGCCCTCCGGCGGTTCGGATGGGGGCAGCTCGGGCGGGGGCGGCAGTTCGGGCGGCGGGTCCTCCGGTGGTGGCTCGTCCGGTGGCTCGTCGGGTGGTGGTTCATCCGGCGGTGGTTCGTCCGGCGGCGGTTCATCGGGCGGTGGTCCGTCAGGCGGTGGAGCCGCCGGTGGCGGCGCCTCGGGTGGTGGCGGCATGCCCGGTGGCGACAGTTCCGGCGGCGCGGCATCAGGCGGCGGCGCTGCGGGCGGTGACACCGGCGCGGGAACGACTGGCGGTGCAGCCGGCGGATCCACCGACGCGGGCGCCGGTGGTGATGGCAGCACCGGAGCCGGTACGACCGGTCTGCCCGGCAGCGGCCCGGCGGGCGAGGATGGCCGCAGTGGCGGCGCCCAGGGCACGTCCGGCGGCGCCGGCGCCGATGTCGCAGGCGCAGGTGCCGGCGGAAGTGAAACCTCCGGCGCGGGTGGCGATGACAGTGCCGCCGGCGGCGGCGGAACAGGCGAGGAGGCGGGCGGAAGCGCTGGCGCCGGCGGCAGCGCCGGAGGCGCCGCGGCCACCGCAGCAGGCCGCGCATCCGGCAACGCAGATGCCGGCACCGGCGCCGGCGCCACTGCCGGCGCCACCGCCGCAGGAACCGGCACCGGCCGATCCGGCAGCGCGCAGACCGAGGCTCCGGCAACGCCCTCCGAGCGGCGCGCCGCCCTCGACCAGCGCCTCGATGCCTCGCTGGGCCAGTTCGACGAGGCGCTGCGCAAGGAGCAGGAGCAGGTCGCCCGGCAGCGCGATGCGCGCGCCGCCGGCGCGGCGGCCGCCAGCGGCGGCGGCGAGCTCGACCAGTACGGCAGCGATGGCGAAACCACGCTGGCCCGCAACCGCGCCGGTGACCTGCGCTCCGAAGGCGCGGGCGGTGCCGGCGATGGCGGCACCAGCGGCGCTGCGGGCCCGTCACGCGGCGGCGGAGTCGGCGGCTCGGGTGCGGCCGGCAGCACCGGCACCGGCGTGGTGGCTCGCGAGATCCCGGCCGGCGACGACGATGACATCATCGCGCGCCGCCTGCGCCGCGCCGCCGAGAACGAGACCGACCCGGAGCTGAAGGACAAGCTCTGGCAGGAGTACATCGACTACAAGCAGAACACGCAGAGAGGAGGCTGACATGCGGAACACGGCATTCGGCATCCGCCTGGCGCTGGCGGCACTGGCCGCGACGCTGCTGCCCGCCTGTGTGGTGCAGGAGACGCGGCCGCAGGCACGCGTCGAGGCCCAGCAGGCCGTGCAGGTGATTCCGGCCGACCAGCGCCTCGACGTGGTGGTGCACACCTTCGATCCGGGCATCCCGGAGAACATCGCCGACGATGATGACGCGCTGGCGAAGAAGCGCATCTATCCGGACCTGCGCGAGGCCGAGTCGCGCTTCATTCCCGTGCGCCTGCGCGACACGCTCGAGAACAGCGCGCAGTGGGGCGCGGTGCGCGTTGCGCCGCAGAGCGTCGAGTTCGTCGATGTCGAGATCGACGGCCGCATCATCGAATCCACCGGCAAGCGGCTGGAGCTTCAGATCACCGCGCGTGATGCCGCCGGCCGCGTGTGGATCGATGCCAGGCGCTATGAAGGCCTCGCCGACATCGGCAGCTACAAGACCGATGCGGCGCTGAAGGCGCGCGATCCGTTCCAGAACGTCTATTCACGCATCGCCAACGACCTGCTCGAGGCGCGCCGCGCGCTCGATGCCAATGCGCTGCGCGAGCTGCGGCACATCACGCAGCTGAAGTTCGGCGCTGACCTCGCGCCGGAGCGTTTCGCCGGCTACCTGCGCGAGGAGCAGCCGTCGCGCGGCGCAAGGCTGGTGCGCGTGTCGCGCCTGCCGGCCGGCAACGATCCGCTGGTGGATCGCGTCGAGCGCATCCGCGAGCGCGATGCGGCGGTGGTCGACACGCTGGATGGCTACTTCACCAGCTTCGCCGAACAGATGGAGGAATCCTACGGCGACTTCCGCCGCACCTCCTATGACGAGATCGACAAGGAGGATCGCGCCCGCTCCAGCGCCCGCACGCGCACCTTCCTCGGCGCCGCCGCGGTGCTGGCCGCGATCTTTGCGCCGAGCAGCTGCGACAGTTCCGCCAGCTGCGACCTGGAAAGCGTGGCGCGCTATGCCGGCACTGCCGGCGGCATCGCCGGCTTCCTCTCCGGCCTGCAGAAATATGCCGATGCGCGCACGCATGCGCAGGCCTTCGGCGAGCTCGCCCGTTCGATGCAGGACTCGGTGTCCGAGCAGGTGGTGGACGTCGAGGGCCGCACGCTGCGCCTGACCGGCACCGCCGAGGAGCAGTACCGCCAGTGGCGCGAGCTGCTGCGCGAATACCAGGCCGCAGAGGCCGCACCCCCCAATGGCGAGCCTTGAAACCGGGCGCAGGCTTGCCGGGCGCTACGTACTGAAGGAACGGCTGGGCGACGGCGGGCACGCGGAGGTCTGGGCGGCCGGCGACGGGCAGTCCGGCGAGTGCGTGGCGCTGAAGTTCATGCACCTGCGAGCCTGCAGTGTCGAGGAGGCATTGCCGGTGCTGCGCCATGAGGCGCGCATGGCGCGCTTCCTCGATCATCCCCGCGTGCTGCGCGTCGAGGAGCCGGTGCGCGACGGCGATACGGTGTTTCTGCCGATGGAATATGCGCCCGGTGGCGGTGCCGCGCAGCTGCGCGGGGCGTCCTGGCGGCGCATCGTGCCGGTGCTCATCGAAGTGGCCCGCGTGCTCGAGCATGCGCATGCGCGCGGCATCGTGCACCGGGACATCAAGACCGGCAATGTGCTGTTCGCCGCCGATGGAACGGTGCGCATCGCCGATTTCGGCACCTCCACCGAGACCGGCAGCAGCGATGCGCCGTCCACCGGTTCGCCGTTCTCGGCCAGTCCGCAGCAGCTGCGCGGCGAGGGTGCCAGTCCCGCCGACGATGTGTATGGCCTGGGCGCGCTGGCGCATGAACTGCTGACGCGCTATCCGCCGTTCTATCCGCACTTCGATGCGCGGCGCGTGCAGGAACAGGATCCGCCGCGCCCCGTGCCTGCCCAGCCGGCGCCAGTGGCGCTGCTCGACCTGGTGCAGGCGATGCTCTCGCGCGAGGCCGCTGTGCGTCCGGCGCTGGGTGACATCATCACCACGCTGGAAGCCATGCTCGAATCGGTGGGCATGGCCGAGGAAGGCGCCACCATCGTCGAGGCGGCACCGGCCGCGGGCGCGCAGCCGTCACGGGGTCCGCGCGGCGGGCAGATGTGGTGGTGGGGACTGTTCGCGGCCGGCGTGGCCGGTGTCGGCTTGCTGCTGTGGTTGCCGGAGCCGGGCGTCGAAACGCGCTTCAATGACATCGACGAGGCGCCGGCCGTGCCCAGCGTGGCCGATGCGCTGGTCGGCGAACCTGCGACATCCACCGAAGCCGCCGCGCCTGCAGCCACCGCCGGCACGCAGCCCGTTGCCGATGGCGAGGATGCGGCCGCGGCACCGACGCTGGCCGACGAAGTGCGCGCCGGCGAACAGGCCCTGGCCGCGTTCCGTCCCGCCGAAGCCAGCGCCGCCTTCCGCCGCGCGCTGGCCCTGCAGGACGACCATGTCGGCGCCCGCGAGGGGCTCGCCGCCGCCGTTCGCCAGCAGGAACTGCTGGCGCAGCTTGCCGCGGGCACGCGCATCGAGGCTACCGGCGACCTGGATGCGGCCCGCGCGCACTACCGCCAGCTGCTCGGCGCGCACCCTGGATTCACGCCGGCCGAAAAGGCGCTGGCACGCGTCAACGGGCGGCTGGCGGATCTCGCCTTCGAGCAGCATGTGGCGCGCGCCATCGAGGCATTGCAACAGGGCCGTGTCGAAGCCGCCGAAGCAGCCTATGCCGACGCTGCGGCATTGCGCGCGCGCGATCCGCGCGTCGTCGAGGGACAGCAGCGCCTCGCCGAGATCCATCGCGATCGGCAGAATGCCGCGGACCTGGCCACCGGCACCGGGCTGGAAAGCGCCGAACGCTGGGAAGAGGCCGTGGCGCATTACCGCAGCGTGCTCGAGCGTGAATCCGGCCTGCACTTCGCGCAGGAGGGACTCGCGCGCAGCGAGCGCCGCCTGGAACTGGACCGCGAGCTGGCCGACTACCAGGCGCGGCCGGAACGGCTCACCGCACCGGTCGTGCGCCAGGCGGCGCAGCGCGCGCTGGCGCGCGGCAGCGCCACCGCCGCCGAATCGCCGCGCCTGGTGGCGCAGCTGGACTGGCTGCGCGAGCAGCTCGCGCTGCTCAGCGAACCGGTGCGCCTGGAGCTGCGTTCGGACAACCAGACCCTGGTGCGGGTGATGCAGGTGGGTGAGCTGGGTCGCTTCGAGACCCACGAGCTGGACCTGCCACCGGGCCGTTACACCGTCATCGGACAGCGTGAAGGATTCCGCGACGTGCGACTTGAACTGAACCTGGCTCCGGGGCAGCGCGATGCCGCGCTGTCGGTGCGTTGCACGGAGCGCATCTGATGCTGGTCCTGCCACGCCGCACACACCGCACATGAACCCGCAGATCCGCCTCATCGAGCCGCTGGGAGAGCGGGCGGCAACGCTGCCGCTGGCGCTGGGCGGCGAGGGTGCGGGGCTCGTGCTGCCGGGAGTCGATGGCATCGCGCTGCGCATCGAGCCCGGCGCGCGCCAGTGGCTGGCCGAGCCAGTGGGCGGCGGCGATGCGGACACGGCGCCGCGGGTCAATGGCATCGCATTGCGCAGCGCCACGCCGCTGGTCGACGGCGATGCCATCCACGTCGGCGAGGCGCAGGTGGTGGTGCATCCGGCCGATGCGCGCATCGAGGTGTTCCATCTGGCCGGCAATGCCACAGTGGCCCCGCTGCGCCAGGGAGTGCTGCCCGGCGATGAGGTCGACGCCGGCGTGCGCGAGGTGTTTGCCACCGGTGCGCCCCGGCAGCCGGCGACGGCGGTGCGCGGGGGGCGCAACACCTGGCGCAATGCCGTCATCGCCGCCGCCGCCGTGGTGGTGCTGGCGATCACTGCCGTGCTGCTGGCGCTGGTGCCGGTGCCGCTGCAGGTGAGCCCGGAGGGCGCCAGCATGCACTCGCCGGGATTGATCGACTGGCGCAGCGGCGATCGAATCTTCCTGCTTCCCGGCCGGCGGCAGGTGGAGATCTCGCACCCCGGTTACCGTCCGCGCACGCTGACGCTGGACGTGTCGCGCGCGCTGGCCGGTGCCACCCCGCTGCCGGTGGAGCTGGAATATCTGCCCGGCGTCATCGACATCCAGACCGGCGGCATCAGCGCCGAGCTGCTGGTGGATGGCCGCGTCGCAGGTTCCGCTCCTGGCGAAGTCGAGGTGCCGGCAGGCACGCACGACCTGATCCTGCGCGCGCCGGGCCATGTGGACTTCGTGACCCGGCTGCAGGTCGAGGGCGGCGGCCAGCGCCAGCAACTGCTGGCCGAACTGCAGCCGGCGCTGGGTTACCTGGTGCTCGACACCACGCCCGCCGGCGCGACGATTCGCATCGATGGCGAATCGCTGGGCGCGGCGCCACAGCGCCTCGAACTGCCGGCCGGACTGCATGATGTGGTGCTCAGTGCACCCGACGGCCGCACCTGGCGCAGCGAGGTGGCCATCATTGCCGGACAGACACTGGACCTGGGGCGTGTGGACCTGGCGCGCGCGCCACGGCCCGCGCCGCCGCCGGTGCCGGCACCGCAGGCCGGTTCAGGCCCGGCCACCGTTGCCGACGCCGCAGAGGCCGCCGCGCCGGAACCGCCGCCACCGCCGGCGCCGCAGCTCAGTCGCCCGCTGATCGGCACGCTGGTGCTGTTCCCCGCTGGTGAATACGTGCAGGGCAGCGGGCGCCGCGAGCAGGGCCGGCGCAGCAACGAGGTGCAGCGCACGGTGCGGCTGACGCGTCCGTTCTACCTGGCCGCCACCGAAGTGAGCAACGCGCAGTTCCGCGCCTTCCGTCCCACGCATGTGTCGGGCGTTGCGGCCGGACAGTCTCTGGACCTGGAAACCCAGGCCGTCAGCAATGTCACCTGGAACGACGCGGTGGAGTTCTGCAACTGGCTGTCGCTGCGCGAGGGGCTGCCGGCGGCCTATGAACGGCGCGACGGACGCTGGCAGCTGGTGCAGCCGCTGAACCACGGCTATCGCCTGCCCACCGAGGCCGAATGGGAATATGCGGCGCGCTATGTGGATGGCAACCGCTGGCAGCGCTATCCCTGGGGCGATGAACTGCCGCCGCCACAGGGCGTGGCCAACATCGCCGGCGAGGAATCGGTGCCCGATCGTGGCGCGCGCAATTCGCCGATGCGCGGGCATCTGCCCGGCTATCGCGATGAGCACCGCGCGATCGCGCCGGTGGATGCCTATGCGCGCACGCCGATGGGCATTTACGGCCTGGGCGGCAATGTCAGTGAATGGGTGCACGATGTGTACCAGTCGCTGCCCGCGGCGGGCACCGTCACCGATCCGATGGGCCCGGACAACAACGGCCCGCATGCGGTGCGTGGCGCGAACTGGCGCACCGCCGGCATCGGCGAGCTGCGTCCGGCCTGGCGCGAGCGCGGCGGCAATGCCGCGCCGGACCTGGGATTCCGGGTGGCACGTTTTGCGGAGGAGTCGCCATGAAGGTCCGCCCACGCTGGCTGCTTGCCGCGGCGCTGGTGCCGCTGCTGTACCTGCCGCTGCGCGCGGCGGAATCCCCGCCAACAGATGCCGCGGAGTCCGCCGAGCCGGTGCCGCTGCCCGACCGCGCGGCATCCCCGCAGTCCGCAGATGAGACAGGGGACGAGGCCGCCACCACGCCACGCAGCGCGGCATCCGGCGACGAAGAGGAGCGCGCACCCGAAGAGGAGCTGTCGCTGGACAACAACCTGAGCTTCCCGGTCGACATCTGATGCAGGGCGCAGACCTCAACGACCGTCTCGTCGCCACCGCCATCGATGGTGTGGCCGCCGGCGTGGTGCCGGTGGCAGGCGCCTCGCGCGAGCTTGCCGCGCAGGTGGCCGCGCAGGTGTCGGCCCTGCCGTCGCCGGACACTGCGGCTGCCCTGCTATGGGTGGCGCTGTCGCCGCTCGCGCAGCGTGAAACCCCGGGCGAGCTGCTGCGACAGCTGCGCGAGGCCGGCCATGCGGTGCAGGGCTTCGTCGATCGCACCGCGCTGCTGGCCGCCTGGGTGGATGCCGGTCCTGAGCTGGCCGTGCTCGAGCTGACGCGCCGGCACATCGCCATCGGGCTCGCCGTGCGCGATGCCGACACCGCCGCGCTGCGCCGGCATGTGCCGCTGCCCGGCGGTGCACAGGCGCTGGAAGATGCCTGGCTGCGCCTCGCCGCCGCGACGCTGGTCCAGCAGACGCGCTTCGATCCGCTGCATGACCTGCAGCGCGAGGCGGCATTGCGCGCCAGCCTGCCGCAGCTGGTGCGGCAGGCGCAGCGCGAGGGGCAGGGCAACTGCCTGGTGGAGACCGGCGGCGGTGCGCCGGTCACGCTGGCACTGACGCGTGACCAGCTCGCCAGTGCCGCGCAGCCGGTGCTGGCACCGGTGGGCAGTGCATTGCAGGCGCTGGCGGCGGCACATGCTGATGCGCTGCTGGTGGTCCCCGAGTCCTTGCTGGACATTCCCGGCATCGATGCGGCGCTGGCCGGCGCACGCTTTGCGCAGCTGGCCCGCTGCGCCGATGACGCGGTGGCGCGCGCCGCAAGCCTGCTGGCGCCGTCCGGCGCCGCGGCCAGCGGCGGTGTGCCGTGGCGCACGCGCCTGCCCTTGATGTCGACGTCCGCGCCCGCGGATGTGCTGGCGCCGCTGTCATTGTCTTCTGCCGACCCGCAGGCCCTGGCCACGCATGTGGTCTATCGCGGCCGCGTGGTCCCCATTCCGCAGGCGGGCCTGGTGCTGGGTCGCGATCCGGGCGGCGCGGCATCACTGCAACTGCCTGAAGGCATCGCCGGCCTGTCGCGCCGCCACTGCACGCTGCGGCGCGATGGCCAGCGCACGCAGGTGATCGACCATTCCAGCCATGGCACCTTCATCGATGGCGCGCGCGTGCGCGGTCGCGCGCTGCTGCCGGCCGGTGGCGTGCTGAGGCTCGGCGACCCCGGCATCGAACTGCCGCTGGTCGCCATCGAGGCCGGCTGATGGGAACCGGACGCCGCCGCAAGGTCGAGGTGTTCAGCCTGTCGTTCCTCGACTGCATCTGCTGCGGCTTCGGCGCGGTGGTGCTGTTCTACACCATCGTGGCCGGCCAGTCGGGCATCAAGCGCCTGCGCGACATCGACACGCTGCAGGCCGAGGTGAACCGCGTCGAGGAGCAGGTGCTGGACCAGACGCGCAACCTCGTCCTGCTGCGCAACACGCTGGAGAAGACCGAAGCGGAGTCGGCCCAGGCCGCCACGCGTGCGCGTGAACTGTCGGACGAAGTGGCCGCCACGCAGCTGGCCGCGCTGCGCGATGGCGCCACCAGCATGGCGCGCCGCGAGCACATCAACCAGCTGAAGGCCGACCTGAAGCAGCTGGAAGAAGGCGCGCGCCGCCTGCAGGGTGGTTCGCCGGAAACCGGACCGGCGGGCCAGCAGGTGCGGGCCTTCCGCGGCACCGGCAATCGCGTCTACCTGACCGGCATCGCGCTGACGGGGCGTCGCATCCTGGTGCTGGTGGATCGCTCGGCGAGCATGATGCATGAGGAGCTCGACGCCATCATCACGCTGCGCAACCAGCCGGCGGCGCTGCGCCGCGCGGCGCCGAAGTGGCGCCACACGATGGACATCGTCGACTGGATCTCGACGCAGTTCCCGCCGGACAGCCGTTTCCAGATGTATGGCTTCAATACCGCCGCGCGGCCGCTGATCGATGGCACCGAAGGACGCTGGCTGGATGCCGGCGATGGTGCGCTGCTTGCCCAGGCGATCGAATCGCTGCGCAACCTCACCCCCGAGGAAGGCACCAGCCTGATCAATGCCTGGGAGCCGATCCGCAGTCTCTCGCCGCGTCCGGACCAGGTGGTGCTGATCACCGATGGCCTGCCGACGCAGGGACGCGACCCGCCGCGTCGCGGTTACGTGAATGCCGCGCAGCGCGCACGCACCTTCGACGAGGCGCGCCGGGCGCTGCCCGACAACGTGCCCATCGACGTGATCCTGATGCCGATGCAGGGCGACCTGCCGGCCGCGCACCGCTACTGGTCGCTGGCGCGTGCCACCGGCGGCACCTACATCGTGCCGGGGCCGGACTGGCCATGAGGCTGCGCCGCCGCGACACCGAGGTGTTCAGCCTCTCGTTCATGGACTGCATCTGCTGCGGCTTCGGCGCCATCATCCTGCTGCTGGTGCTGACCGACGTGGACCAGCCGGTGATCATCGAGCGCGCGCGCGAGTCGCTCAATGCGCAGCTGCTGCGCCTGCAGGAGGAGCTGTACGCGATCCAGGGCGACACCGACGAGCTGCGCCGCGAACTGGAAGGGCGCATCGCCGGACTGCGCGCCGAACGCGCGCGGCTGGCGCGGCTGCAGGGCGACCTGACCGAGGTGCAGGGACAGTTCGCCGCCACGCGCAGCGATGCGGCCGTCAGCAACATCATCGAGACCGAGCTGGTGGCGGCCTACCAGGAACTCACCGCCGAGATGGAACGCCTGCAGCGCCAGCCGCGGCCGCGGCGCTCGAACACCGCGACCGTAGGCGGCATTCCGGTGGACAGCGAGTATGTGATCTTCGTCATCGATACCTCGCCCAGCATGGTCACCAACCACTGGGAGTCCACCGTCTCGATCATGAACGAGACGCTCGACATCTATCCGGACCTGAAGGGCATCCAGGTGCTGAACGACCAGGGCCGCTTCATGTTCACCGATGGTCCGCCCGGTTCGTGGCTGGAGGATTCACCGCGGCTGCGCCAGCGCATCCGCCGCACGCTGCCGACGTGGCGCCCGTACAGCCAGTCCAATCCGGTGCCCGGCATCGAGACCGCGCTGCGCATCTATCGCGAGGGTGGACGCAAGCTGAGCATCGTGGTGATCGGAGACGAGTTCACCGGCGATTCGATGCAGGCGGCGGTGGACCGCATCGCGCGGCTGAATGCGCCGTCTGGCAATCGTCCGCAGGCGCGCATCCATGCCATCGGCTTCCCGGAAGGCGCCGGCATGGCGCCGTTTACAAACGTGCAGTTTTCGGCGCTAATGCGGGTGGTGACGGCGCGCAACAACGGCACCTTCGTCGGCATCACCAATCAGAAACCATGTCTGGAATACAACGAAGTCCTGGGCGAGCTGCGCTGCACCCGGCGCTAGGCCTGGCGCTGTTGCTGTCGGCACTGCTCACGGGTTGCGGTGGCGTGCAGGTGCGGCCGGAGCCGCGGCTGCCGCAGCCGGTGCTGCAGCCCATGCCGGCGCGCGTCGGGCTGGTGCTCGATGAAGACCTGCGCAGCTATGTGCACGAGGAAACCCGCGGCGGCACCAGCTGGAATGTCGAGCTCGGCGCCGGCCACGAGCAGATGTTCCGCCATGTGTTCCAGTCGTCCTTCGCCACGCTGCAGGAGTTCGATTCCGCGGCGGCGGCCCGCGGCAGTTCGCTGCAGGCCATCTTCCGTCCGCAGATCCAGCAGTTCTCCTTCGCCACCGACGATGAAACCGGCGGTGAATACTGGGCGGTGACCATCCGCTACAACATCGTGCTGACCGGCGCCGGCGGCGAGGTCGTCGACAACCTCTCGCTCACCGGCTATGGCAGTTCGCGCGGCGGACGCGCCGCCACCGCGATGACGCGCGCCACGCATTCGGCGATGCGCGATGCAGCCGCCAAGTTCCTGGTGCAGATGCCGGCACTGCCGCTGGGGCGCAAGCTGGCGGCGGGCGAGGCGCTGAGCGCCGAGGATGCCTCGACCCCGAAGGAAGATCCCATCGAGGTCGTGCCGATCGAAGACGCGCCCTGAGGATCAGGGCGCCGCGGAGTCCCCGCCCTCGCCGGAGATGCGCACATGCACCTGCTCGGTGAACCTGAACTCCGGCGCCGGCACCGGCATGCCGCCGGCGAAGGCCGGGCGCCAGATGCCGCGCCGCACCGCTGCCGACACCGCACGCTCGGCGCTCTCGCGCGCTGGCGCAGGGTTGGCCACGGTGACCTCGCGCACCGCGCCATCGGCCGCCACCGACAGCTGCAGCTGCACTTCCTGGATGGCGTACTGCTGCGGATCCTGCGGCCGCTGCGACACCGCCACCGATGGGGCGCGATACACGATGGGCGCGGGCTTCTCGAGCAGGCTGGAATCGCCGGCGGCGTCGAGTTCTGCCCAGGCTTCCATCCAGGTGTTCATCGCGCGTGAGCCGGCGCCAGCGACGCGATACCAGTCGCCCAGGTCGAGCAGTACCTCCCCGCGCTGCATGGCCACCGAAGGTCCGGCAGATTCCAGCCGCTGCAGTGCATTGCGCAGCGCGCGCTCGCCTTCGCCGGAGGGCATGTTCGCCATGCCGGCGCTGGCCGCGAGCGACGGCGGCAGGTCGGTCATCGTCGACATGATGGCGTCCTGCGACTCGCCATTGATGAAGGCCAGGCGGTAGGTGCGCGCGATGCCGCGCAGTGGCTCGACGGCCTTGATGCTGCGTGGCTGCTCGCTGTCGGCAATCTGCACGGCGCGAGAGTGCAGCACGCGTGCCAGCGAATAGCGGCCGGTCTGTTCATGCCATCTGGCCAGATCGGCGAGCGCCCCGATCATGCGCGGATCATTGCTGCCATAGGCCTGCTCGGCGACATTGAATGCGTACTGGTGCTCGCGCGCGGCCTCATCCAGCCGCCAGGTCTTCTCGTAGCAGTCGAGCAGCGCCTTCAGCATCGGCAGCTGCGCCGGCGAGTGCAGGCCCTCGCGGTTGCGCACGATGTCCACGGCGCGCTTCAGCGGCACGATGGCTTCCTCGTGGCGCTCCATCGCGCGCAGCGTCAGGCCCATGCCATGCAGCGGCGCCACCAGGCGCGGGTCGGTGGCATTGCCGGTGAGGTCGAGCACCGTCAGCGCGCGCCGATAGGTGTCGAGCGCCTCGCCATGCTGGTCCAGCCGGTACAGCGTGGTGGCGAGATTGGTCAGCGGATTGGCGAGTTCGGGCGCTTCTTCATCGAACTGGTTGGCGGTCAGTTCGACCACGCGCACGGCCAGCGGCAGCGCCTCGAGGTAATTGCGGGCGTCGAAGGCGGCGCGATAGCGCTCATGGGCGGCCGTGCGCTCGTCGACCGGCGCATCCGCCGGCAGGCCGGCGAGGGGCAGCAGGCAGACCAGTGCGGCAAGGGGCTTGGCGAGGCGCAACATGCGTCCAAGATTACCCCCTCGCGGGTTGGCTGGCGAACCGCCGGCCGGCTCATTCGCCGCGTTGCACGGCCCGCTTCGGCAGCAGCATGGTGAGGCTGAACAGCACGGTCTGGTTGGCCACCGGCGCGCCGGCCCTGAAGGCGGGACGCCACATCGAATCGCGCACCCCCGACACGATGCGGCGGGCCACCATGCCCTTCACCACCGCCGGTTCCAGCAGCACCGCCTGGCGCACCTCGCCGCCGGAACTCAACGACAGCCGCACCAGCACCTGCTGCGGGGTGGCGTAGGGCGGCGAACCGAAATGGGGGATCCGACCGTCGAGCAGCGCCGCGGGCCGCTCGAGCAGGCGGGTGTCACCGGCCAGCTGCAGCTGCTCCCAGGCCTGTGACCAGGCCTGCATCGCCTCCGCTTCCTGACCGGTGATGCGCAGCAGGTCGCCCAGTTCAACCAGCACCTCGCCGCGCTCGCGCGCGCGATCCGGACCTGCGGCCTGCAGGCGCTGCAGGGCATCGCGCAGTGCCCGCTCGTCTTCATCGGGTGGCGCGAACATCAGGCCGGTGAGCCGGGCGCGCACCACTGAACGCGGCAGTTCGGCCAGGGTGTAGGCGATGGAGAACTCGGTGCTGCCCAGGCGCCGGTACATCTGCGCGCGTGCCAGGCCGCGCAGCGGCTCGACCGCGGCAAGGTTGCCCGGCTGCACGCGGTCCGCGATCTGCACCGCGCGCAGGTACAGCAGGCGCGCGCCGGAGTAACGCGCCGTGCGCACATGCCATTCCGCCAGCTCGCACAGCGGCCCGATCATGCGCTCATCGTCGATGCCATAGGCGCGCTCGGCGATGTGGAAGGCCTGCATGCGCAGCTCCCTTGCGATGCCGGCCTGCCGGTTGTTGTCGTAGGAATCAATCAGCGCGCGCAGCAGCGGGAACTGCACCGGCGAGTCCAGTCCCTCGCGCACGCGCACCAGGTCGATCAGCGGCTCGAGCACCGTGATGGCTTCTGCATGCCGTTGCATCGCTCGCAGTGTGAACGCCAGCCCGTGCATTGCCGGGACGCGGCGCTCGTCAGTGGGTGCGGTGTGTTCCTCGATCAGCCGCATCGCGCGCTGGTACACACCCAGCGCCTCGCCGTGCTGTTCCATGCGATAGAACGTGGTGGCGAGGTTGGTCAGTGGCGTTGCCAGTTCCACCGATCGCTCGCCGAACTGCGTGCTGGTCAGCTCGACCAGCCGCCCGGCCTGCGGCAATGCCGCCAGGTAGTCCTGCGCATCGAAGGCAGCGCGGAACTGTTCATAGGCGAGGGTGCGGTCAGGATGCGGATATGCAGGCTCCCCGGCCCGCGCATGCCATGGCGCGAGCAGTCCGCATGCCAGAAGCAGCAATGCGATCCTTCGCATGGCCGGCAGGTTAGCGCCGAACGCGCTGGCGCGCGAGCCTCCTTGACCCTGGTGCACCGCGCTTGGGACCATGCGCTGCGCAGCGGGAATGCTGCATCGCTGCAAGGGAGAATCGTGGTCGTCGGAGCCAGGGATGCGGTCAGGGCCGAGCCGCGGGTTGCATGGCTGGCCGGCGCCAGCGGACTGACCGGCAGCGCATTGCTGCGCCTGCTGCTGGGCGACACCCCGTTCGCACGCGTGATCGCGCTGTCGCGGCGGCCGCTGCCGCTGGAGCATGCGCGCCTGGCCAATCGCATCCTGCGGCTCGAGGAAGTGGAGGCCAGCCTGAAGGGCACGCGCTGCACCGATGCCTTCTGCGCACTGGGCGCGACCGGTGGTCCGCGCGCCGGGGCACCACGGCTCGACGCGGTGGACCTGCAACTGGTGCTGGCCTTCGCGCGCGCCGCGCGCGCCGCCGGTGCCAGCCGCTTCGTGGTGGTTTCCGCGGCGGGCGCGGATCGTGCCTCGCGCAATGCCTTCCTGCGCACCAAGGGCGAGATGGAGGCCGCGCTGCGTACGCTGGGGTTCCCCGCGCTCCAAATCCTGCAGCCGGGCGTGATCGTCGGCACCCGCCCGGGCGATGGCGCCGCGGCCCTGGTGCGGCAGGGGATGCTGGCCGTCGCGGCTCCGCTGCTGCGCCGTGCACCGCGATCGCTGGCACCGGTAGCGGCCACCGATCTTGCCGCCGCCATGCTGGCCGCCGCGCTGTCGGGCCGCTCCGGTATCCGCATCCTCAGCGGGCAGGCCCTGCTGGCCGCATCGCAGGCGCCGCGCCGCGCGTCCTGAATCCCGATTGGTGAATTGGCGCACGTTCCCGGGGGCCGGGGCGCTGTGAAATGTCCGCATGGGCAACAGGGAAGGCGCCTGGCGGGCGCGCATCCGCAGCATTCCGCTGCTGCAGGGATTGGCAGGTCGCGTGGCGCTGGTCGTTTTCGCCGCCGGCCTGGCACTGCTGGTGCTGGGCGTGCTGCTGCAGGCCGGCAAGCAGCACCGCCAGTTCACCCAGATGCAGCAGCAACTGCTGCGCCAGACGGTGCAGCAGGCCTCGCTGCTGGTGCGCGCGCGCATCAGCAACGCGGAGGTGCTGCTGCGTTCGGCCACCGAGCGCGCGCGACACGAGTCCGGCACACACCTCGACAGCCTGCGCCTGCTGCAGCGCCAGGATGCCGGCTTCTTCGGCGCGGTCACGCTGCTGGATGCCGCCACCGGCGCGCGCTTCCAGCATGACATGCACGACTTCGAGCTCGGCGCGCGCGAGATGGCGGCGCTGCGCGACGGCCGCAGCGTGCTGGTCAAGCCGCGCGACTCCGGTGGTGCCGGACGGCTCTACCTGCTGCGCAATGTGGATGAACCGGCGCCGGCGCGCCGGGTGCTCGCCGAGATGCGCGACGGCTGGTGGGCCATGCTGTATGGCATGGGCAGTGGCATCCACCTGGCCGCCTTCGATGCCAGCGGCCAGGCGCATCTGAGCACGCGTGCGGATCTGCCGCCGATCGCCGCGCTGGCCCGCACGCGCGCCAGTGCGCTGGAGCCCGGCCAGTTCAGCGCCAACATCGCCTGGAACGAAGCCGGCGCGGCATGGACCGGTGTCGCCGCGCCCCTGGGGGCAGGGGTCGCAGCGTCGGATGTGGGACTGGTGCTGGCCGCCTTCACGCGCGATCGCCCCTGGTCGGTGGCGTTCTGGTCGGCGGTGCGCACGCAGGCCACCTTCCTGCCGCTGCTGTTGCTGCTGGCCTGGCTGGCACATGCCTGGACGCGTCGCCGCGAGAACGTGCTGCGGCAGGTGCGGCGCGCGCTTGCTGCGTTGCCCGACCGGCGGCTGTCGGTGGCCGGATCTGCACGCCTGACCGGCGAGTTGCGCCAGCTGATCGTGGCGGCCAATCGCGCCGGCGAGACCATCCAGCGCCAGAACAATACCCGTCGCGTGCTCGACGAGATCGACGCGCTGCTGCTGCCCGGCGGTGACTACGAGAGCGTGCTCGACCAGGTGCTCAGCCGGGTGCGTGCCATCACGCGCGCCCACAATGTCGGCCTCACGCTGGTGGATGGCGCCACCGGCCACGGCCGCCTGTTTGCGGTCAGTGCGGCGGGCGGCCAGCCAGTGGCGCGCGTGCTGCTCGATGGCGACATGGCTGCGCGGCTGCGCGATGCCGAGCAGGGCCTGACCATCGTGCGCTTCGAGGAGGGGCGGCACAGCTTCCTCGAACCGCTGCAGGACGGGGGCGCCACCTTCTTCTGGGTGTGGCCGGTGATGGCCGGCGGCGAACTGGCAGCCGTGCTGTCGGTGGGATTCCACGATGCGCCGGCCGGCGGCGCCGGCATCGCGCACACCGGCACACAATGCGCGCAGCGCCTGGGCCACGCGCTGGCAAGCCATGCGCGTGCCGGGCGGCTGTACCGCCAGGCGCATTTCGATCCGCTCACGCAGCTGCCGAACCGCCAGCTGTTCCGCGACCAGCTGCAGGCCGAACTGCAGAACACGGCCGCGGCCGGCAGCCGCGGCGCGCTGCTTTACATCGACCTGGACCATTTCAAGCGCGTCAACGACTCGCTGGGCCACGAGGCCGGCGATCAGCTGCTGTCGAACGTTGCGCAGCGCCTGCGTGACTGCGTGAAGGAAGGCGACACGGTGGCGCGCCTCGGTGGCGATGAGTTCACCGTGATCCTGCGTGATGTCGGGGATGCCGGCGAGGTGGCCGCGGTGGCCCAGCGCATCATCGATGCGATGAAGCGGCCGATGCGGCTGCATGAGCGCGAGCACCTGGTGCGCGCCAGCATCGGCATCGCGCTGTTTCCGGCGGATGGCGATGCCATGGACGAGCTGCTGCACCACGCGGACCTGGCCATGTATCGCGCCAAGGAGCAGGGCCGCGGCAGCGCCGAGTTCTACAACCCGAAGATGGGCGCGCGCTCGCAGGACTCCGGACTGTTCCGCGCGCTAAGCCGTCGTGAGTTCTCGCTGTATTACCAGCCGCTGTATCGCGTCGGCGATGGCGCGCTGGCCGGCGTGGAGGCGCTGCTGCGCTGGCAGCAGCCGGGCGGCGTGCTGCGCACCTCGGCCGAATTCGTGCCGGCGGCCGAGCAGTCCGGGCTGATCGTCGACCTGGGCGGCTGGGTGCTGGAGGCGGCCTGCGCGCAGCTGGCACAGTGGCGCGATGCCGGCGTTGCGCCGCCGGTGCTGGCGGTGAACCTGTCGGTGCAGCAGCTGCGCGACGTGCAGCTGGTGCCGATGCTGCGCCGCCTGCTCGAACGCCATCGCCTGGAACCTGCCACGCTGGTGTTCGAGATCAGCGAGGCCGCGCTCACCGACGAGGACAGCCAGCCGCGCATCCGCGAGCTGTCGGACCTGGGCGTGGGACTGACGCTGGATGATTTCGGCACCGGCAACACCTCGCTGGCGAACCTGCGCCGCTATCCGGTGCAGGCGGTGAAGATCGATCGCAGCTTCGTCGAGCGCATCGAGGGCGACCCTGAATCCGCAGCCCTCGCCGGCACCATCATCGTGATGGCGCATTCGCTGGAGAAGCTGGTGATCGCCGAGGGCGTGGAGAGCCCCGGACAGCTGGATTTCCTGCGCGAGCGGCGCTGCGACCTTGCGCAGGGCTACTTCATGGCGCGGCCGCTGTCGGTGCAGGACATGACCTCGATGCTGCGCGGCCGCCAGGCCGCGCAGGCGACGGAGCGCAACGCCGCTCGCGGCTGACGCCGCGCGATCGCCGCTCAGTCTTTCCCTGATTCGCAGGGTCTTATGTAGCGCGGCGCCGAAGCGTCGTCGCAACCCTGACATGATGCGTCCCGCAGGTGACATATGTCTTTAACGAAGTTCTTGACGTGTGGTCGCTGCATGCAGACACTTTGATCAACGAGTGACCAAGGCAAACCCGTCGTGAGGCGGGGACGCAAAGCCACCGGTCTCGATGCCCCGCGGCGCCGAGACAGCGGAGTTACCCAGGAAGACAACCTTCCACGGAGTTTCACGTGATGATGGCAAGCAGTGCAGAGAATCCCGGTGTCAACGGCGCAGCCGCACCGGCCCAGTTGTTCGTCATCAATCTCGCTGCTTCCACTTCTCCCATGGCGCTGTCACATCCGACCTCGCCGCAGCTCAAGCGCTTCACGTTCTTCGTCAGCCGCCAGCGCGAGGAAGGACGGGAGCGCTTCCGCCTGCACATGGGTTACTTCCAGACGCAGGAAGAGGCCGAGAACCTGCTGGCCTCGGTGCGCGACATCTATCCGGCCGCGTGGGCGGGGCCTGCGCCGACGACGGGGATGGGACGGCGCGGAAGGATTGCGCCGGGCAGTGTGGTGGCGGCGGCGCCTGCGCCGGCTCCTGCCCTGGTTGCTGCGTCGGCGTCGGTGCCTGCGGCATCCGCGCCTTCGCCTGTTCCTGCATCGACGTCTGCGCCTGCATCGACGCCTGCAGCTGCATCTGCATCGACGCCTTCGCCTGCCGCTGCACCTTCACCTTCACCTTCGCCTGCCTCCGCACCCGCAGCGGTTGCCGCCCCTGCCGCGACGTCCGCCGCCTCGAGCCCGGCCGCAGCCATGCCGGCAGCCACCGCTTCTGCTGCCGCAACGGCGAAGCCCGTGACGGCTGCGCCCGCCGCTGCGCCGCTGGTGCCGCCGGTCGCACGACCGGTGCAGGCTTCGACTGCCGCCGCCGAAGTGGGCCTCGACACCATGTCGAATGTGCGCGACGTGCTCGCGCAGCTTTCCGAGACCGCTACCGCCGATGCGCCCACGGTGCAGATGCGCATTCCCCCGGCGCTGGCCGCCGTGGCGGCGCCGCGCACACCGGCGGTGAAGTCCGCGCCGCCCGAGCTCACGCCGAAGGGCGCGCTGTCGCTGCTCGAGACGCCGCTGCCGCGCCTGCCCAACGCCGCGCCGACCACCGCCAGTCCATTCGAGGGACTGGAGAACGAGCCGGAAGTGCGCCTCGTCACCCCCGAGGACACGCAGACCCTCACCGACATCAAGATCGACCGCCAGAACAATGCGCCGCCGTGCTTCGCGGTGCAGCTGATGTGGTCGGTGTCGCCCATCGATGTGGCCGCGCTGCCGCACCTGGCCATCTTCGACGCCTATACGCTGTACAACGTCGAGGGCAATCGCCAGGGCCGCCGGTGGTATGGCCTGCGGCTGGGCTTCTTCAGCGATCCGAACTCGGCCACGCAGGTGGCCAACTATGTGCGCTCCGACTACAAGGCCGTGGCCGTAGTGCCGGTGGCGGTGAAGGAGCGGGATCGCGCCAGGGGCGGTGCGGCGCCCGCTGCGGCTGCAGATGCGCCTCGCAAGGCCTCCGAAAGCGACCTGGTGCGTGACGGCATGGAAGGCTTCGAGCTGCTGGCGGACGATCGTCCCGCGCCCGCAAAGCGCGACCTGGATGACGCCGCGCGCGGCAATGTTCCGGCGGCCGGTGCCAATGCGCGCCGTGTGTCGCCCGCCGCAGCGGCTGCGGCGGTCCGGCCTGCGGCGCCGGGCGTTCCGGCCGGGGCGCCCAGGGCCGCCGGCAAGCCGGTGGGCAAGCGCGTGGTTGCAAGGCGGCGTCCACCGCCGGTGCCGCAGGGACGTACCGTCAGCGCCGGCGTGGGCGGTGCCGAGGTGCTCGAGTCGACGCTGGAGATCCTCGGCGCCTCGACGCTGTCGCTGGATGATGGCGGCCGCGAAATCATCAGCGATGCTGCCGGCCGCAAGCCTGCGGTGAAGAAGCCCGGCGGCAACCGCTTCTCGCGACTGCTGAGCCGTCTCAGCGGCGGCTGAACACCTGGCCCGGGTCGCACCGGGCTGACCTCGCCTGCGGGACGCAGTTTCCTGCCCCGCGTGGCTTCCGGGCTACTTGCCGAACAGCTTGTCCAGCTCCGCCCGCGCGGCATCTGCCGTGGTCATTGCCCCGCCACCCTTGAACGCGCCGGCCACGGGCTTGTAGTGGTCGCAGAAATTCGCACGTTCCTTGTCGCGCACTTCTTCCACCGTCGGCTCGCGGCATTGCTGGTGGGCGCGCGGGTCATGCAGCGCGCACAGCTTGCAGGCGTGCAGGTCAGCGCCGCAGGCGCGGCAGCGGTCGCTGCGGCCGAAGGGCAGGCTCATCGCGGCCAGCGGATTGCCGCATTTCCAGCAGGCGATGTCATGCGCCATGGCGTTGCTCCAGGAAACTGCGCAGCTCCGCGCCAGTGCGTGAGCTGCGGTGGGACGCCACAGTGGCCGGCGCTCCCGCGACCACGATGCGTCCGCCGGCAGGTCCTGCCTCAGGTCCCAGGTCGATGATCCAGTCGGCCTGCGCCACCACATCGAGGTTGTGCTCCACCACGAGCACGGTGTTGCCGGCATCGGCGAGCCGGTGCAGTACGGCGATCAGACGTTCCACGTCGGCCATGTGCAGCCCCACGGTGGGTTCGTCGAGGATGTAGAACGCGCCGCGCGCAGGCGGCACATCGGTGGGGCGCAGGCGTGCCAGCTCGGTGACCAGCTTGATGCGCTGGGCCTCGCCGCCGGACAGCGTCGGGCTCTGCTGGCCCAGTGTGAGATATCCCAGTCCCACCTCCTGCAGCAGCGTCAATGCATGGTGGATGGCGCGATGGCTGGCGAAGAACTCCACCGCCTCGTCGACGCTCATCGCCAGCACATCGCCGATGCTCTTGTCGCGCCAGCGCACGCTGAGTGTCTCCGGGTCGAAGCGCTGGCCCTTGCAGGCATCGCAGGGCACTTTCACATCCGGCAGGAAATTCATCTCGATGGTGCGCATGCCCTGGCCATCGCACACCGGGCAGCGCCCGCCGGCGGTGTTGAACGAGAACCGGCTGGCGGTATAGCCGCGGATGCCGGCCTCGGTGGTGGCGGCAAACACGCGGCGGATGGCATCCCAGAAACCCACATAGGTGGCCGGGCAGGAACGCGGCGTCTTGCCGATCGGCGTCTGGTCCACTTCGAGCACGCGCTCGATGCGCTCCACGCCCTGCAATGCCGCGCAGTGCTGCGGCTTGCCGGCGCCCTTGCCCTTGCGTGCCAGCGCGCGGGCCAGTTCCGGCTGCAGCACGTCCAGCGCCAGCGTCGACTTGCCGGAGCCGGAGACGCCGGTCAATGCGATCAGGCGGCCCAGCGGCAGCGCCACGTCGAGGCCGCGCAGGTTGTGCAGGGTGACGCCTTCAAGGCACAACATCGGCGTTGCATCGCGGCCGCGCTTCACCACCGGGCGGCGCGGCTCTGCCGGATGCCGCATCGGCGCCCGCAGGCAGCGCGCGGTGATCGAGTCGGGATGACGCAGCAGTTCTTCCATCGTGCCGGCCGCGACCACCTGGCCACCGCGCGAGCCTGCTCCCGGGCCGAGGTCGAGCACATGATCGGCGCGGCGGATGGTTTCCTCGTCGTGTTCCACCACCACCAGCGTATTGCGGCCCTGACCCAGCTGTTCCAGCGCATCGAGCAGCAGCCGGTTGTCGCGCGGGTGCAGGCCGATGGTGGGTTCGTCGAGCACATAGCAGACGCCGCGCAGGTTCGAGCCCAGCTGTGCGGCCAGGCGCAGGCGCTGCGTTTCGCCGCCGGACAGCGTCGGCGCGGAACGATCGAGCGTCAGGTAACCCAGCCCCACGCGCGCGAGAAAGCCGAGCCGGCCATGAATCTCGGGGACCAGATCGCGTGCGATCTCGACCTCGCGGCCGCCGAGCTTCAGGCCATCGAGGAACTTCGCCAGCTCGTCGATGGACCACTTCGCCAGGTCGGCAATCGAGCGGCCGCGGAACTTCACCGCCAGCGCCACCGGATTCAGGCGCGCGCCATCGCAGGTGTCGCAGGGGGATGCATCGGTTTCGCTTTCGAGCCAGTAATCCTCTTCGCCGGTCTGCTCCGCGTCGAACTCCGGCAGGGTGAGACCGGTGCCATGGCAGCCCGTGCACCAGCCGCGCGCGCTGCTCCAGGCGAACAGGCGCGGGTCGGGCTCGGGGAAACCGCGGCCACATCCCGGGCAGGCGCGGCGCGACGAGAACGACTGCATTGCGCCGCCATCCGGCGGCTGCACCAGCAACACGCCCTTGCCGGCCTCGAGGCCCTGATCCACCAGCGTGCGAAGGGCCGTTTCGGTGCGCGGTGTGACCTGCAGCGCTCCCAGCGGCAGCTCGATGTCGTGCACCTTGTTGCGGGCCAGCTTCGGCCAGCGTTCGGTGGACACCAGCTTGCCGTCCACGCGCAGCTGCGCATGACCCTTCTTCGCGGCCCAGCGCGCCAGCTCGTTGTAGATGCCCTTGCGGCCACTGACCAGCGGCGCATACAGCGCCACCTGCGTGCCGCGGTGCGCCTTGAGGATGCGCGCCACGATGGCGTCGCTGCTCAAGGGTTCGATGGGCAGCTCGCAATCCGGGCAGTGCTGCACGCCCAGCTTCACGAACAGCAGGCGCAGGAAGGGATGGATCTCGGTCAGCGTGGCCACCGTGCTCTTGCGCCCGCCGCGGCTGGTGCGCTGCTCGATGGCCACGGCCGGCGGGATGCCGGTCACCGAGTCGGCATCGGCACGCGAGGCCGGCTGCACGAACTGGCGCGCATAGGCGTTCAGCGATTCCAGGTAACGCCGCTGGCCCTCGCCGAAGATGATGTCGAAGGCCAGCGTCGATTTGCCCGAACCCGACACGCCGGTCACGACGGTCATGCCGCCATGGGGCAGGCGGGCATCGATGTTCTTCAGGTTGTGCTCGCGCGCGCCGCGCACCTCGATGGCCTGCGGCGGATTCGCTGGCGGCAGGTGCGGGCGTGCAGCATCGCGCACCGCTTCGACCGACAGCGTATAGCCCGCCAGCGCCGCGCCGGTGTGCCCGATGCGGCGGGTGCGGAATTCCAGTGGCGTGCCGGCGCCGACGATGCGGCCGCCGCCGTCACCGCCTTCGGGCCCCAGCTCGATCAGCCAGTCGGCCGCTCCGATGACGTCGAGGTTGTGCTCGATGACCAGCAGCGAGGCGCCGCGGGCGGTCAGGGCGCGCAGCGCGCGCATCAGCTTCGCGATGTCGTCGAAGTGCAGGCCGGTGGTGGGTTCGTCGAAGATCAGCAGCTGGCCGGCCGCCTTCGACGTGTCCGCCAGGTGCGCGGCCAGTTTCAGCCGCTGTGCCTCGCCGCCGGAAAGTGTCGGCACCGGCTGGCCCAGCTTCAGGTACGACAGGCCCACATCATGCAGTGGTGCCAGCCGCGCCAGCACTTCCGGCCGGTCGGCAAAGAATCCCACCGCTTCGGACACGGTCATGTCGAGCACCGAGGCGATGTCGGCGCGTCGGCCATCCGCGCCTTCGATGGTCAGTTCGAGCACCTCATCGCGGTAGCGCCTTCCATTGCAGGTGGCGCAGCGCAGGTACACATCGGCCAGCAGCTGCATCTCCACATGCTCGAAGCCATTGCCGCCACAGTCCGGACAGCGGCCATTGCCGGAGTTGAAGCTGAAGGTGCCCGGCGTGTAGCCGCGGCCCTTCGCCTCGGGCAGTTTCGCGAACAGGTTGCGGATGGGATCGAAGGCGCCGACGAAGCTGGCCGGGTTGGAGCGCGTGGTGCGGCCGATGGGCGACTGGTCCACCAGCGTCACGCCCTGCAGGGACTGCTGGCCGGAAAGCGCTCGCCAGCGGCCGCTGGATTCCACCGGCTTGCCGAAGGCCCGCTGCAGTGCCGGGTAGAGCAGCTCGCTGACCAGCGTGCTCTTGCCCGAGCCGCTGACACCGGTGACGCACACCAGCCGACGCAGCGGCACCTCAAAGGTGGCATCGCGGATGTTGTGCAGGCTGGCGCCTTCCAGCTTCAGCGGGTCCGCGGCGGCGGCCGCTGTTGCCGCGCCGGCGGTGCGCGCATCGTCTTCCTCGATGCGCCGCTGGCCGGATAGATAGGCGCCAGTCAGCGACTCCTTCGCCTTCATGACGCCGGCCGGCGCGCCGTTGAACAGGATGCGCCCGCCATGCTCGCCGGCGCCCGGCCCCATGTCGATCAGCCGGTCGGCCTCGAACATGATCTGCGGATCGTGCTCCACCACCACCAGCGTGTTGCCGGCGTCGCGCAGCTTCTGCATCACGCCGATCACGCGGCCCATGTCGCGCGGATGCAGGCCGATTGACGGTTCATCGAGCACGAACAGCGTGTTCACCAGCGAGGTGCCCAGCGCGGTGGTCAGGTTGATGCGCTGGACCTCGCCGCCGGACAGCGTGCGCGACTGCCGGTCGAGCGTCAGGTAACCCAGGCCCACCTCGCACAGGTATCCGAGGCGCGCGCGCACCTCGTCCAGAAGCAGCGTATCGGCGTCTTGCAGCGGCGGCGGCAGCGTGAAGCTTTGGAAGAAGGTTCGCGCGCGCGCCACCGGCAGCTGCGCCAGCGCCTGCATGTCGTAGGGCCCGAGTCGCCACAGCAGCGATTCGGGTTTCAGGCGCGCGCCATGGCAGGCCGGGCATTCGGTATAGCTGCGATAGCGCGACAGCAGCACCCGCACGTGCATCTTGTAGGCCTTGCTTTCCAGCCAGTCGAAATAGCCCTTGATGCCGTACCAGTGGTTGCGGCCTTTCTTGCCATCTCCGTCGATGACCCAGCGTTTCTGCTCGTCCGTGAGATCGCGCCAGGGCACATCCATCGGAATGCCCGCACCGCGCGCATGCCTTGTCATGTCGTCCTGGCATTCCTTGCCCGTGGCCGTCTGCCACGGTTTCACCGTGCCTTCCGCCAGCGACCTGCCCTGGTCGGGAATCACGAGGTCGTAGTCGACGCCGATCACCCGGCCGAAGCCGCGGCAGGTGTCGCAGGCACCCAGCGGCGAATTGAACGAGAAATGGCTGGGCAGCGGATCCTGGTAATCGATGTCGCAGTCCGCGCAATGCAGCTTCGCGGAGAAGCGCCACAGCGCGCACATCGCGCCGTCCTCGTCCAGCGCATGCACGACGACATGACCGCGGCCGCCGCGCAGCGCAGCTTCCAGCGCCTCGCTGACGCGTGCGGTGTCGGCATTGGCGAGGCGGAAGCGGTCCTGGATCACCGTCAGCTTGTCATGCGGTGCCTTGCCCTCGTCCTCGAGGATGCGCACATAACCCTGCGAATCGAGCAGCTTGCGCAACTCCTTTTCGGGCAGGTTCGCCGGCCGGGTCACCTCGAAGCCCACCAGCAATCGCGGATCACCCAGCGCACCAGTTCGTTCGCGCAGGGCGCCGAGGATGGACGCGGGCGTGTCGCGCCGCACCTCCTTGCCGCAGCCGCGGCAGGACAGCTTCGCTGCGCGCGCATACAGCAGCTTCAGGTGATCGTTGATCTCGGTCATCGTGCCGACGGTGGAGCGCGAGGTGCGCACCGGGTTGGTCTGGTCGATGGCGATGGCCGGCGGAATGCCCTCGATGCGGTCCACCTGCGGACGGTCCATGCGGTCGAGGAACTGGCGCGCGTAGGGGCTGAAGGTCTCGACATAGCGCCGCTGGCCTTCGGCATACAGTGTGTCGAAAGCCAGCGAGGATTTTCCGGAACCGGACACACCGGTGATCACCGTCAGCTCGCCCAGCGGCAGGTCGAGGTCGAGGTTCTTCAGGTTGTTCTGGCGCGCGCCATGGATGCGGATTGCGGCGCGGGGCGGGGCGGGCTTGGGCATGGGCGCATTCTATCTCAAGCTGTATATGCATACAGTTGGCGCGAATGCTGCCGGATGAGGCCGACGACAGGGTATAAGTCAGGGTCGGCACAGAAAAACAGCGGACCGGCGGAACGCCGCGCCGTGACAGCCCCGGGGCGGGATGGATGCATCGATGGTCGTGAAACGGATTCTCACTCAGGTGGCCGCCTGCGCGTTGCTGCTGCCGGTCGCCGCCTTCGCTGCCGATCCCGCCGCGCCCGCACCGCCGCCGGCCGTGGGGAGCGACGCCGACGAACTCTCCGAAGTCCTCGTCAGCGGTGAGCGGGCCACGCGCAAGGTCGCGGACCTGATCCCGTGGATCCGTCGCCTGCTGGGCGAATACGCCATCGAAGGCCATGTGGACCTGGGCGGCAAGGCCGATCCGGAGGACCGCAGGATGGTGCGCGGCCATGGCATCTGCGTGGGCTTCGGCGTGGCACCGGGCGTGCAGTGCGAGATGCATGTGAACTGGCGCGGTCCCGACCGGCCGGCCGGCACGGGGATGCTGGCCGGCGTCTCCTACCTGACCCCGGCGATGATCCTGTACGGCGTGGAGCCGGATGACCTGGGCATCCGCTTCCTGCAGGTGGACAACCGCGGTCTGGCCGAGGGCGCCACTGGCCTTGTGGTTGGCGACACCGCCAGCTTCACCACCCGCTGCGTCGATGCGCCCGAAGGCTGCCAGCGCATCACCCGCATCACCGCACCGCCCGACAGCAAGCAACTGGCGATGCAGGTCGACACCACCGTCGATGGCGGCCTCGTGCTGCGCTATCAATTCGAGCTCACGCGCGTGGCAGAAGTGCAGGCGCCGGAAGAAGCCGCCGGACCCGGGCAATGATGCCGCGCCCGTGCGGCATGCTGGCCGCCTTGCTGCTGCTGCCCGTCACTATGGCGGCCGTTGCAGCCGGCAACCCGCGTGATGCGAACATCGATGTGCGCTACCTGATTCCGCAGCCCGTGACGGATACGGCCGGCATTGCCGCCTGGCTGCGCCGGCTGAAGGGCCGCTACCGCGCCGAGGGCATGATCTGGATGCCGCTGGATGGCCAGAGAGGACCCATCCGGGGCTCCGCGGATTGTGCGCCGGTGGGCTCGGGTGCCGGCATGCACTGCATCTTCAACCTGCAGTGGCAGGACATCTACCAGATCGTCATGGACCCGGACGCCGAAAGGATGGGCGTCTTCAGCCTGCCCGGCGGCGCTTCCTACCTGAATCCATCGATGCTGCTGATGGGACTCGATCCGGACAGGCAGGGCATCGGCTTCCTTCTCGTGGACAACAAGGGCCTGCCCGAGGGCGGCGAAGGTTTCATTGCCGGTGAGCGCGCTACCTTCACGGCCCCCTGCGTGAACGCCGCGCAACTGTTCCTGGCGATGCGGCCCGAGGCGCGCTACGCGGAACAACGCCCGCACACCTGCAGGCGGATCACCCGCATCGACATCCGGCCCAGTGGCCGGCTGGTGAACATGGCCACCCACATCGAGATCAACGACGAGCTGGCCACCATCATCGAGGTGTCGCTGCGGAGCATCCCGCCGGACGAACCGGCGCCGGATTTGCGGCGCCGGCGGCGCTGAAGGTATGACGATGATGAACATCCAGCATCGATCCGGCATGCGCGGGGACGGATCCACGGCAAGGCGGATCGTCTGGCCCGGTCTGGTGGCGGCCACCTGGCTGGTGCTGGTGGCGCCGCTTGCCGGCGCAGCCGGAAGTCCGCGGGAACCCCATCGTGTGGCGCCGGCGGAACCGCCGCCCGCACTGACGCAGACCTGGCAGATCGCGTCCTGGCTCAGGCGGCTGGTCGGCAGTTACCGCGTCGAGGGTTCGGTCTTCATGCTGCCGAGGACCTTCGAGTTCCGCAACACGGAGGGCGAGCTGGTCGAGGGGGAATTCGTGGAACGGCTCGAATCTGCCCGGGGCGCCGCGGACTGCGCGGTGGTGGGCACCGGTGCCGGCATGCAATGCATCTTCAATGTCGGCTGGACCGACCAGTTCGACATCATCATGGATCCGGACGCGGGTCCGGTCGGCCAGTACAGCCTGCCGGGCGGCGTGGCCTACCTGAATCCATCGATGCTGCTGGTGGGACTGGATCCGGGCGTGCAGGGCATCGGCTTCCTGCTGGTGGACAGCAAGGGCCTGCCGGAGGGCGGCTCAGGTTTCATCGCCGGCGACCGCGCCACGCTGCGCGCGCCCTGCGTCAACGCGCGCGATCTCTACCAGCGACTGAATCCCGCCGCCGAATTCAGCGACCGTCTTCCGCAGTCCTGCGAGCGGATCACGCACATCGATGCCCGTGCGGGCGCCGACCTGGTACATCTGAGCATCAGCATCGAGCTCAACGAGGAACTGGTGACGCTGACCCGGCTGACGCTGCGGCGCGCCGATCCGCAAGACCTGCCGGGCGCCAGCGGCAACTCGAACCGCCGCAGGCGCTGAAGCCCTGCTCGCCGGTGCGGCCGTTTCACCACCCGCACTGCTGGCCGGCATTGCGCTCCTTCAGCCATCCCATCAGTGGCTGGAAGTAATCGATGATCGCGCTGGCATCCATCTCGCGGGTGCCAGTGAGCTTCTCCAGTGTGTCCTGCCAGGGCTGGCTGGCTCCCTGCTCGAGCATGGCCCAGAAGCGATCGCCGGCTTCCTTGCTGCCGGCCACCGAGCATTCGTGCAGCGGACCCTCGAAGCCGGCCGCCTCGCACAGCGCCTTGTGGAACTGGAACTGCAGGATGAAGGCGAGGAAGTAGCGCGTGTACGGCGTGTTGCCGGGGATGTGGTATTTCGCGCCCGGATCGAAATCCTGTTCGCTGCGCGCGTTCGGCGGGGCCACACCCTGGTACTGGCGGCGCAGGTCCCACCATGCCTGGTTGTACTGGTCCGGCGTGACCTCGCCGGAGAACACCTTCCAGCGCCACTGGTCCACCAGCAGGCCGAAGGGCAGGAAGGCGATCTTGTCCGCCGCCATCTTCATCTGCTCGTTGATGGTGGCCTCGTTCGACGGGCGCACGCGGCTGCCGAGGCCCACGTCGGCCAGGTAGCCCGGCGTCACCGACAGCAGCACCGTGTCGCCGATGGCCTCGTGGAAGCCATCGTGTGCACCGGCCTGGAAGAAGAACGGCTGGTCCTTGTAGGCGAGGTCGTAATAAAGATGCCCCAGCTCGTGGTAGATGGTGCCGAGTTCCTCCTCGGTGGGCAGGATGCACTGCTTGATGCGCACGTCCTCGCCACCATCCATCTGCCAGGCACTGGCATGGCAGACCACCTCGCGGTCGCGCGGCCGCGTCAGCATCGAACGCTCCCAGAAGCTGTCGGGCAGCGCACGCATGCCCAGCGAGGTATAGAACGACTCGGCCAGGCGCGTCATCTTCACCGCGTCATAGTCCTGCCGCTCCAGTTCCTGGTCGAGGCGCGGCCGCGATACGGCCGGATAGGGCTTGAGGATGTCCTCGTAGATGTTGTTCCACTGCTGCGCCCAGATGTTGCCGAACAGGTGCGCGGGCACGGGTTGCCCGGCCGACACGCGCGAGGCGCCATACTTTTCCGCGAGCTGGTCGCGGGCATAGCAATGCAGCTCGTCATACAGCGGCTTCACCTGGCCCCACAGGCGCTCCACCTCCTGCACGAACTCATCCACGGGCATGTCGTAGCCGGCACGCCACATCACGCCCAGGTCCCCGAAACCCATCTCGCGCGCGCCCTCGTTGGCCAGCTCGACGAACCGCACATAGTCCTCCCGCATCGGGCGGCTGATGGTGTGCCAGCCGGTCCACGCGGACAGCAGTTCGTCGAAGTTGCGGCTTTCGGCCATGGTCTTCGTGACGGCATCGATGTTGTGGCACACCTGTTGGCCGTTGCGCGTCTCGCAATATTCGCCCGCGCCATAGGTGGCCTCGAGCTTCGCGGCCAGCGCGGCCAGTTCGGCACGCTTCTGCGGATCATCCGGCGCCGGCGCGGCCACCGACAATCGCAGTGCCTCGAGCGTGCGCGCCGTGGCCGCGTCCATCTCCACATCATCGAAGCGGCGCGACTCGCGCACCGCGCGGCTCAATCGTTCCAGAAAGCGCTCGTTGGCGCGCGCATTCAGAAGTTGTGTGTCCGCCGTGATGTAGGTGGACTGCACCCAGCCGGCCGCCGCCAGTTCATCACCCAGGTGGCGGAAGTCGCGGTTGAGCTCTTCGACGAACACGCGGGCGTCTTCGGCGGTGGGTTTCGGCTCACCGCTGCAGGCGGCCAGCAGCACCGCGGCGGTGGGCAGGGCAAGCAGGAATCGGAATGCAGCGCTCATCATGGCCTCCGGAATGGACGCGACGCCCTTGAGGGATCGCAGACCCGGTAGAATTTACCGGATCGCGGCCCTGCCGGAGGGTGCGGACATGTCCCGCCGGCCATGCCTCGATCCCCGGCCGCCAAGATGAACAACGCGTAAACCCCCCGGCACTCGTGCCCGGTAGGATACGAAGGCATGCGCCTGCTGCTGATCGAAGACGACGCCGAGGCCGCGCAGTACCTGGCGCGCGGCCTGGGCGAGAGCGGATATGAAGTGGAAGTGGCCGCCGACGGCCGCATCGGCCGCGAGCGGGCGCTGTCCGGCGACCACGACCTGATCATCGCCGACCGCAACCTGCCGCATGTCGACGGGCTCACCATCGTGCAGATGCTGCGCGCCGCCGGCCAGAGCAAGCCGGTGCTGATCCTCTCCGCGCTGGGTTCGGTGGATGACCGCATCGAGGGCCTGCGCGCCGGCGGTGACGACTACCTGATCAAGCCGTTTGCCTTCGAGGAACTGCTGGCCCGCGTCGAGGCGCTGCTGCGTCGCGGCCAGGGTGCACAGGTGCTGACGCGCCTGAAGGTGGGCGACCTGGAGCTCGACCTGCTGTCGCGCTCGGTCACGCGCGAGGGCCGCCGCATCGACCTCACCACCAAGGAGTTCCAGCTGCTGGAATACCTGATGCGCCGCCAGGGCCAGGTGGTGACGCGCAGCATGCTGCTCGAGGGCGTCTGGGACCTGCACTTCGATCCGCAGACCAACATCATCGACGTGCACATGAGCCGCCTGCGCGCGGCGGTCGACCGCGACTTCAACCGCCAGCTGATCCACACCGTCCGCGGCGCCGGCTACGTGCTGCGCGAATGAACCCGCGCTCCTGGCTGCGCTCCTCCGCGGCGCGCCTCACGTTCACCTATGGCGTGGTGGTGCTGCTGCTGGTGGTGGCGCTGCAGAGCGCGGTGTGGCTGCTGACGCGCAATGCGCTCGAGAACGAGGTGCGGCGCGTGATGACCGCCGAGCTCGACAAGCTGGCGCAGAACTATTCGGCGGGGCTCTATGAACTGTTCGAGGCGCTGCAGGCGCGCGCCGACAGCTGGGGCCGCACCGGCGCGGTGTACCTGCTGGCCGATTCCTCGCTGACACCGCAGGCCGGCAACCTTTCTGCATGGCCCAGCGACGTGGCCCCGGTCCACGATGCTGAGGTGCGGTTCCGCATCGCCGCGGCCGGCGAGCTGACCAGCCATCCGGTGCGCGCGCATGTGGTGCACCTGTCCAACGGCTACTGGCTGCTGGTGGGCACCGACACCAGCGAGATGGAACGCGCACTGCATCGCTTTGGCCTTGCCAGCATGTGGGGCGTGGCCGCGATCACGGCGCTGATCCTGCTGATGGGCCGGCTGTTCGCCGCGCAGACCACGCGGCGGGTGCGCGATTTCACCGCCACCTGCGATGCCATCGTGCACAGCGACCTGTCGCGGCGGCTCGATCTTTCCGGCCGCGGCGACGAGTTCGACCAGCTCAGCAACACCGTCAACGACATGCTCGATCGCCTCGAGCAGCAGGCGGTGCTGCTGCGGACCACCTACGGCAGCATCGCCCACGACCTGCGCACGCCGCTGTACCGGTTGCGGGTGCGCATGGAAGAGGCACTGCGCAAGGCCCACCTGCCCAGCGAAAGCCAGGAGATCGTGCAGCCGGCACTGGCCGAGCTGGACCGCGTGCAGCGCACGCTGGCCACGCTGCTGGAGATCGCGCGCGCCGAGAGCGGCAGTCCGCTGGCCGATGGCGAACAGGTGAACCTGACGCAGCTGGTGCGCGAGATGCACGAGCTCTACCAGCCGGCCATGCAGCAGCATGGCCTGGAGCTGACGCTGGTGTGTGAGGAAGAGACGACCCTGGTGGGCCGGCGCCAGCTGCTGGCGCAGCTGATCGCGAACCTGCTCGAGAACGCGCTGAAGCATGCGTCCAGCGGCACCGCGGTGCAGCTGGCATTGCGCGGCGATGCGCGCACGGTGACGCTGGCGGTCAGCGACAACGGCCCGGGCATGCGGCCCGGCACGCCTTCCGGTGGCAGCGGCCTTGGCCTGAACCTCGTCACGGCGATCGCGAAGCTGCATCGCGGCGAGGTGGTGATGCGCGACAACGCCCCGGGTCTGATCGTGGAATGCCGCTTCGAGCGCAAGGCGCGGCCAGCGTGAATTGCCGGCCGGGTTCGCCCGCGGCCGGCAGCGCAATTCAGGCCAGCAGCTGGAAGAAGTTCAGGTCGATGTACACGCCCTGGTCGGCCGGACAATAGAACGGGCCCAGCGCCGCTGGTCTGTCGGTCGCGGCAGACTATCATGCGCGCCCATGCCCGAGCCTTCGCGCCTGCCTGTCGAGGAAGTCCTGCCTGCATTGCGGGCGCGGCTGGCCGGCGGTGGCAATGCCGTGCTGGTGGCGCCGCCCGGCGCCGGCAAGAGCACGGTGGTGCCGCTGGCCCTGCTTGAGGAACCGTGGGCCAGCGGACAGCGCGTGCTGCTGCTGGAGCCGCGCCGCCTCGCGGCGCGCGCGGTCGCATCGCGCATGGCGGCAACGCTGGGTGAGAAGCCTGGCGAGACGGTCGGCTGGCGCATGCGGCTGGACACCTGCGTCGGCCCGCGCACCCGCCTGGAAGTGGTGACCGAAGGCATCCTCACCCGGATGCTGCAGGAGGATCCTGCGCTCGACGGCGTCGCGGCGGTGATCTTCGACGAGTTCCACGAACGCAGCCTGCATGCCGACCTGGGACTTGCACTGTGCCGCGAGGCGCAGGACTCGCTCGGCCTGCCGCTGCGCCTGCTGGTGATGTCCGCCACCATCGATGCCGCCGCGGTGGCGGCGCGGCTGGGCGATGCGCCGGTGATCGAGGCGCGCGGCCGCGTGTTTCCGGTCCAGCTGCACTACCTGGGTCGCGGACTGCCGCCGCTGCCGGAGCAGCGCACGCTGGCGCCGCGCGACATCGACCGGGTGGCCATGCAGGTGCGGCAGGTGCTCGATGCCACCGATGGCGATGTGCTGGCCTTCCTGCCCGGCGCCTCGGAGATCCACCGCCTGCGGGCGCAGCTGGAGACCGCCGGCACCGGCGATGTGGTGATCCACGCGCTGTACGGCGAGATGCGCATCGAGGCGCAGCAGCAGGTGCTCGAGCCGGATGCACGCGGGCAACGCAAGCTCATCCTCGCCACCAACATCGCCGAGACCAGCCTGACCATCGAAGGCGTGCGCGTGGTCATCGACACCGGACTTGCGCGCCGCTCGCTGTTTGATCCGGGCACCGGCATGGAGCGGCTGGTGACGGTGCGCATCTCGCAGGCCTCGGCCGCACAGCGCGCCGGTCGCGCGGGTCGCACGGCGCCGGGCAGCGCATGGCGACTGTGGGGCGAGGGCGCGCAGTCCACGCTGGCGCCGCAGACGCCGCCTGAAATCCTCAACTCGGATCTTGCGCCGCTGGCGCTGGAGCTGGCGCGCTGGGGCGCGCGCGATGTGACGGCGATGCCGTGGATGGATGTGCCGCCTGCCGCATCGCTGGCGCAGGCACGCGAGCTGCTGCGACGCCTGGAGGCCATCGATGCGCACGATGCCATCACTGCCACTGGCCGCGCCATGCTGGGCACCGGCCTGCATCCGCGACTGGCGCACATGCTGGTGCGCGCGCGGGGCACGCCGCTGGCGCCGCTGGCGGCTAACCTTGCGGCGCTGCTTTCCGAGCGCGACCTGCTGCTGCGCGCGCGGGATCCGGATGTGCGCACGCGCCTGGAGATGCTGCGCGGCGAGGTGGGCGGCGCCGATCGCGGCGCGCTGGCCCGGGTGCGCGAGCTTGCGCGACGGCTCGCGCCGGGACGCAGCGATGCCGCCCTGGATGCCGAAGCCGGCGCGGCGCTCGCGTGGGCATACCCGGACCGCATCGCGCAGCTGCGCACCGGCTCCGGTGGCGCAGCCGGACAGCGCTACCTGCTGGCCAACGGCCGCGGTGCATTGCTCGAAGGCGTCTCGACGCTGGGCAGCTCACCGTTCCTGGTGGCGCTCGACCTCGATGATGCCGAGGCCGCCGAGGCCCGCATCCGCCTGGCCGCGCCGCTGACGCTGGCGCAGCTCGAAGCGGCACTGGGCGCGCAGGTCACGCAGGGCGTGGAGGCGGACAGCGATCCGCGCACCGGCGCGCCGCGTGCGCGCCACCTGCGCCGCTTCGGCGCGCTGGTGCTCGAGGAGCGTCGTGCGGAACTGGATGCGGCGACGCGAACCGCCGCGCTGCTGCAGCAGGTGCGCAAGGGCGGGCTGGCGACGCTTCCCTGGGGTGATGCCGGCCGCCGGCTGCTTGCACGCCTGGCATTCGCCGAGGCGCGGCGCGGCGAATCGATGGACTTTCCGGCCTGCGACGAGGCGACGCTGATGGCAGAGCTGGAACAATGGCTGGCGCCGTGGCTGCAGCAGGTCACGCGCCTGGCGCAGCTGGATGCCGGCCAGCTGCAGGAGGCGCTGCTGTCGCGCTTCACCTATGCACAGCGGCGCGACTTCGAGGCCTTCGCGCCCACGCATGTCACCGTTCCCACCGGCACGCGCGTGGCCATCGACTATGAAGACGACAACGCGCCCTGCATCGAGGTGCGCATGCAGGAGGTGTTCGGCCTCGCCGACACGCCGCGCATCGCCGGTGGCAGGGTGCCCATCACGCTGAAGCTGCTTTCCCCGGCGCGCCGGCCGATGCAGATCACGCAGGACCTGGCCGGGTTCTGGCGCGGCAGCTATGCCGAGGTGCGCAAGGACATGCGCGGGCGCTACCCGAAGCATTACTGGCCGGAGAATCCGCTCGAGGCCGAGCCTGTGCGCGGCACGCGCCGGCGCTGAGCGCCTGCGGGTAGAATGAACGGATGCTGTATTCAAAAGCCATCCACATCCTGTTCGTCATCGCGTGGATGGCAGGCGTCTTCTACCTGCCCCGCATCTTCGTGCACTACGTCGAGGGCCTGGCGGCCGGCGAGAGCGTCGAGCGGCTGAAGATCATGGCGCGCAAGCTCTACCACTTCGCCAGCGCCATGGGTGTGCTGGCCATCGCCACGGGACTGTGGCTGTGGCTGCGCCATGGTTTCACCGGCGGCTGGCTGCATGCCAAGTTGACGCTGGTGGCGCTGCTGGTGGCCTATCACATCTCGATGCGCGTCTACATGAAGCGCATGCTGAAGGGCGGCGCGCTGCCCGGCTCCACCGCGCTGCGCTGGTACAACGAGCTGCCGCTGGTGCTGCTGGCGGGCATCCTGTGGCTGGTGGTGGTGAAGCCGTTCTGATCGCAAAGGAGTTCATTTCGGCTGATTCGCTGCTGCGCGATTCAATCGCGCTGGGCATGCAGATCGTGCGCAGCGGCCTGCGGCCCACCTTCCTGGTGGGCGTGTGGCGCGGTGGCGCACCCATCGGCATCGCGGTGCAGGAGGTGCTCGAGTTCCACGGCATCGAATGCGATCACCTGGCCGTGCGCACCTCGTCCTACACCGGCATCGGGCAGCAGGCGAAGGAGGTGCGCGTGCATGGCATCGACTACCTCGTCTCGCGGCTCACCGCCGAGGACCGCCTGCTGCTGATCGATGACATCTTCGATTCGGGCCGCAGCCTTGCGGCGCTGGTCGATGAGCTGTCACGCCGCTGCCGTCGCAACATGCCGTCGCAGGTGCGCATCGCCACGGTGTATTACAAGCCGGCCAGCAACCGCACCACGCTCGAGCCGGATTTCCATGTCCGCGTCACCAGCGAATGGCTGGTGTTCCCGCATGAGCTGAAGGGGCTGACGCGCGAGGAGATCCTGCGCAACAAGCCGGTGGACGAGGGGTTCTTCGATCCCTGAGTTGCCTGTCAGCTCTCAGCCGGTGGCACGCATCGCGCTGCCGTCATCGCGGCGCCATCTCCAGGCCAGCAGGCACAGCGCGGCAGTCAGCGCCGCAATCCAGATGCCGAGCAGTCCATCGAACGCGCCGACGAGAAAGGAATAATCCGCGTCCTCCACCGGCGCTGTCGAGCGGCGGAACACGGCGATCACGGTGACGAAGCCGGCATGCAGGCCGATGCAGCCGGCGATGTCGCCCCAGCGCAGCCGCACCAGTGCCAGCAACAGGCCGACACACCACAGCGCCACGAAGGCATCGAGGATGCGCAGCGGTTCGGCAAAGCCGGCAAAGAAGCCGGCCATCGCGATGAAACCGCTGAAGGCATCGGCCTCTTCGAATGGCACGCGCGACGCGCGGCCGAGGAAATGCACCGCCGCGTAGTAGACCGGCACCGCGAACAGCGCCAGCCGCAGCGCGCGGGCCCGCTGCAGCGCGCCCTGCATCGCGCCGCGAAAGAAAGTCTCCTCGATCAATGCCACGGCCACGCCGCTGCCCAGCCCCTTCAGTGCCAGCGCGAGCCAGCCGGTCCATTCCGCCGGCGTACGTGCATTCCATGCGCGCACGTCCAGCAGCATCAGCGGCACCACGGCCAGCAGCATCAGCGCGATGCCGGCCGCGAGCCCGATGCCCACGCGTCGCAGGAACTGCGGCCAGGGCCCGCGGAATCCCAGCGTGAGGCGATCGCCCAGCCCATGTCGTCGCACCAGCCACACCATGATCAGGATCACCGCCAGCATGGTCAGGCGTGAATACACCCGGTGCAGCGGGAACACCGCCAGCGGCGCCAGTGCCTGCTGCACCCACGGCGCGGCGATGGCGGCCAGCAGCATGCCGGCGGGCAGCGCCAGCACGAAGCCGGCGAGGATGCGCGCAGGTCCGACCGGGGCAGGAGCAGCGCGCGACACCGGTCACGCCGCCAGTGATTCGCGCAGGCGCCGGTCCAGCGTCATGCCGATGCGCGCCAGGAACGCGCGGCCGGGCCCGGTGACCTTCAGGTCCCGCGCGCCGAACTCCACCAGGCCGTCGCGCGCGAAGGCCTGCAGTTCATCGCGCACGGCGGGCCACCAGGGAGACTGCTGCAGCGATGCGGACAGCGGCGTGCTGCGGTTGCCCAGCAGGTCCGCCAGCAGCTGGCGGATGCCCATGTCCTCGGCGCCCAGCACATGGCCGCGCTGCAGTGGCAGTTCGCCGGCCATCACGCGCGTCTCGTAGCGCTGCAGGTTCTTCTCGTTCTGTGCATAGGTGGTGGGCGTGTCGCCGATGGCCGAGACGCCGAGGCCGACCAGCGCATCCACTGGCGCGGCAGAAAAACCCATGAAGCTGCGCGCCAGGCGGCCGGCGGCCAGCGCGTGGGCCAGCGGGTCCGTCGGCAGGGCGTACTGGTCGAAGCCGATCTCGATGTATCCGGCCGCGGCCAGCATCCGCCGGCCGAGCAGGTACAGCTCGATGCGCAGCGCGGCATCGGGCAGGTCCGCCTCGGTGTACTGTCGCTGGCTGGGCTTGATCCACGGGACATGCACATAGGGCAGGAAGTTGACCCGGTCCGGCCGCATGCGAAGCAGCGTGCTGAAGCTGCTGCGCAGGCTCTCTTCGGTCTGCAGCGGCAGGCCGCAGATGAAGTCCACGCCCACGCTGGAGAAGCCCAGCTCGCGCGCATCATCGATCGTGCGGCGCACCTGCTCCTCGGACTGCACGCGATTGACGATCTCGAGCACGCGCTGATCGAAGTCCTGCACACCCACCACGATGCGGCGGAAGCCATGCCGCTGCAGGATGGCCAGCTTCTCGCGCGTGGTGTTGCGCGGGTCAGCCTCGACGGCGAAGTCGGCATCCGGCGTGGCGCGCGCATGCACCAGCAGCGCATCGAGCAGGCGATCCAGGTCGGCCTCGGGCAGCCAGGTCGGCGTGCCGCCCCCCAGGTGCAGGCCGGCCAGTGTCAGGGTCTGGCGTGCCAGCCGTTCGCGATACAGGCCGTGCTCGCGGATCAGCTTGTCCACATAGGGAGCGGCCAGTGCCTGGCTGCGCGCCACGCGCATGTTGCAGCCACAGAAGGTACACAGCGCCTGGCAGAACGGCAGGTGCACATACAGCCCGGTGCGCGCCTGCGGGCGCGACAGCGCGCGATCAATGGCGCCGATCCACGCGTCCGCGGTGGGCGGCGCGCCCCAGAACGCCGCCGCCGGATAACTGGTGTAGCGCGGGCCGACGACGCCGTAGCGGTCGAGCAGCTCGCGCGGGGGATCAATCACCCGAACAGCTCCCGCTGCAGCGTCACGAAGCGGCGCACATTGGCCTCGGGCGTCCGCTGCAGCACGCCGTGGCCGAGGCCGCAGATCCAGCCGCGGCGTGCCTCGGCCGGCAGCGCGCGCACGCGTTCGAAGTACTCGCGCAGCTGCCTCTCCAGTTCCGGCAGCGGCAGGTGCAGCCATTCCGGGTCCACATTGCCCTGGATGGCCCAGCGATCGCCGTACCGCTGCAGCACCTGCGTGATGTCATGCCGCCAGTCGATGCCCAGGCACTGGAAGGGCAGCGCGGCCAGCTGGTCCCAGTACGTCTCATTGGTGCCGCGCGAGTAGTAGATCACCGGCGTGTTTGCATCGAGCTTGCGGAAGCGGCCCAGCAGGTCGGCCAGCACCGGCACCACGTAACGGCCATAGTTGGCCGCATCGATCTCGCCGGCGGCGGTGTCGAACACGGCCACGCAGTCGGTGCCGGCGCGCGACTGCAGCGCCATGTTGTGCGCCAGCAGGTCGAGCAGCTTGCCGTTGAAGGCTTCATAGACACCGGTGGTCAGTCCGCCCATCGCCTCCCGCGCCTTCTCGTGCGAGCCGGCCGCGGCATACACATACAGCGTGAAGGGACCGCCGACGAAGCCGATCAGGCCTTTGTCGTGACGCAGCCGCGCGCGCGTCAGCTTCACCGCATCGGCCTGGAACTGCATGAACTGCGCCCGTCCGGCGCCACCTTCGAGGCGTGCCACATCCTCCGGCGACTGCAGGTGGAAGGACAGCTTCGGACCGGGCGCATAGGTCAGCCCCATGCCCATGGCCTCGAGCGGGAACAGCAGGTCCGAGAACAGGATGGCCGCATCGAAGTTGAAATCGTGGATCGGCCCCATCGCGGTCTCGGCGGCCAGCGGCGGCTCCTTGCACAGTGCGATGAAGTCGTTGTGGCGCTTCAGTGCCTGGTAGTGCGAGTGGTAGCGGCCGGCCTGGCGCATCATCCAGACGGGCGGGCGCCCGGTGTTGCGACGGTTCAGGGCGGCAGTCAGCAGAGTTTCGGTCATGTGGCATTTCCAAGTTGATAGCCCACCCCGCGGATGCTGAGGATGGTTTCCGGCCGGGCCGGGTTGCGTTCCACCAGCTTGCGCAGGCGCAGGATGAAATTGTCGACGGTGCGTTCGGTGGGAAATTCGTCCGGCGCCCAGGCGCGGTTCAGGATCTCGTCGCGCGTCACGGCGCGGCCGGCGCGTTCCAGCAGCAGCTTCAGCACCGCGCACTCCTTGTGCGTGAGCCGGTGCATCGCACCGCCGCTCTCGGCGGTGAAACGGTCGAAGTCCACCGTGGCGATGCCGATGCGCACCGGTCCATGCAGCGCCGCATCGCGCGTGGCGATGTCACCGGCGCGCTTGAGCATGTTGTGGATGCGCAGCACCAGCTCGCGGAAATCGAAGGGCTTGGTCATGTAGTCGTCGGCGCCGAGTTCCAGCCCATGGATGCGGTCGGCAGGCGTGCCATGGGCGGTCAGGAACAGCATCGTGGTCGACGGACTCACCTCGCGCAGGTGCTGGGCCACCTCGAAGCCATTGCCATCGGGCAGTCCCACATCAAGCACGGCGGCCTTGAACGGCGGCCCCTGCAGCGCCGCGCGCGCCTCGCGCACACTGGCGGCATGCGTCAAGGCGAAGCCTTCGCTGGCCAGGCGCGTCGCCAGCGTGGCGGCCACATTGGGATCATCCTCGACCAGCAGCAGAGGAATGCCGCTCATGCCACGGCCTGCATCAGCTGTCCGTCGGGAAGGTCAGCGTGACCGCGAAGCCGCCACCTGCGGCATTGGCGAACGCGACGCTGCCACCAATGCGTTCCATCAGCACGCGCACCAGGTACAGGCCGACGCCGGTGCCGCGCGAGGCGTCGCCGCGGTGGAAGAGGTGCCCCAGCTGTGATGGATCGCCGGCGTAGCCGGTGCCATGGTCGCGCACCGCGACCTCGACGCCATGCCGGCCGCGCGCCGCGCGCACGTCGATGCGCATCGGGTCGCGCCCGCCATGCCGCTGCGCATTCTCGATCAGGTTGCGCAGGATCAGCTGCAGCGCGGCCGTGTCGCCACGCACGGGCGGCAGGTCAGGCTCCACCGCGACATCGAGCAGCACGCCCTCGCCGCCAGTGGCGACGATGCCGCGCAGCGCGCGCTCCAGCCACTGGTCGAGGCGGATGGCCTGATCGGCCAGCTCGCCGCCGCCCTCGATGCGGGCCAGCTCCAGTGTCTTGTCGATCTGCGATTCCAGCCGGTGGGTGTCCACCAGCAGACGTTCGATAAGCTCCTGCGTCGGTTCGCCGGCCGCGATGGCCTCGGTCTGCAGGCGCACGCTGGTCAGCGGCGTGCGCAGCTCATGGGTCAGCGCGGCGAAGAACGCCTGCGTGCCGCGCGCGCGCTGCATGTCGCGGCGGTAATACCAGAACAGCATGGCCGACACGGTCAGCAGCAGCAGCAGGAAGGTGCCCGATTCCCAGAACAGCATGCGCTCGGTGGCCTTGAGTTCAGCCATCGCATCCTCGCGCGACACGCCGATCTCCTGGCTGAGCTCGGCGATGCGTCCCGACTGCTGCAGCACGATGCTGGCCCACCAGATGCCCAGCACCAGGATCACCGCCAGCCACACACCGGCAAGGATCGCGATGCGGCGCGACTGCCGCGCCGGCCGGACGCTCAATGCGCCTTTGCTGTCCATTTGCGCCACTCTTCGGCGGAGGGAAAGGCCCGGAAGTTTCGCACGCCGGCGCGGCGGATGTGCGCCGCGGTCTTGCCGGCGCCACTGGCATGGTGAACGTCGGGCGAAACCAGCGCGCGCCCGCGTTCGAACTGCGCGGTGCTGCTCCAGTAGATGTGCGTGGCGGCGCGCAGCGTCGCGGCATCCAGTGGTGCCTCCGCAGCGAGGCGATACGTCGCGATCACATTTGCACCGGCCCACTCGCCCGACTGCCAGGGTTCCACCGCATCGGCATGCGTCAGCACATCCCAGTCACCCGGGAGTGGCAGCTGCAGCAGCGGTTCGCCGAGCAATGCCACAAGGTTCGCCGCGCCCAGGCCTTCGCCGCAACCCTGCACCCAGACGCCCTGTTCGGCCAGCGCGAACCAGCCGCGCACGCCAGAGGTCCACACCGCGCGACCGGACAGCGCAGCGGCGCCACCTTCCGGCAGCGCGCGCGGATGCGCGAGGAACACGGCGCGATGCTGCAATCGGCAGGCCAGCGCGCTGGCATCCAGCACCGGTTCGGCCGGCGCGCGCACGGTGTTGCCATCCCAGGCGCGCACTTCGCCGGTGACTTCGGGCAGCGGCTCCTCCGGCATGTACTGGCGGCTGGCGAGGCTGGCGCCCGCGGCATTGCGCCCGGCCACCTGCAGCAGCGCGCCGAGCCCGGGCAACCATTGCAGCGCTGCGCCAAAGCGCTGGTGGCAGCCGCCACCATGCTCGCCCAGCAGCTGCCGCTCGATCTGCACCGCGCGGCGCGTGGGCGCATCATCCAGCGCGGCCAGCATGGTGCGCGTGGCCGCGTCATCCGCACGGCATTCGATGGCCAGCGCGCCCTGTCCCGGCGCGCCCGGCACATCGGTCAGCGGCAGCACCATCAGGTGCAGGCCCTGCAGCAGTTCGCGCAGCAGCTTCTGGCCCTGGCGTTCGGTGCTGGTGTCGCGATACAGGCGCGACAGGCCCGCCATGGCCAGCACCACGCCATCCAGGTGTCGCTCGCTGCCGCGTGGCTCATGCAGGCGACGCAGCCGGCTGTCCACATTGCCGCGCAGGTTGGTCAGCTCGATGCGCGCGCCATGCGGCAGCGCGCGCGACAGGAAGGCAGGCAGCAGTTCGGCGCGGCGCGGCGAGGAGGTGCCGATGCGCAACGCCTCGCCGGCCGCGAGCCGTGCCGGCACATCCGGCGCGAACAGCGCGATGTCGCGCGGATTCGCGCGATGGGGCACCGCCGCGAGCACGAACTGCTTCGGTCGCTCGAGGCTCAGGTCCTTCAGCGAGTGCACGGTGAAATCCACGCGCCCCTCTTCCAGCGCATGGTCGATCTCGGCGGTGAAGAACTCCTTGCCCTCCATCTGCGAAAGCGGCTTGTCGAGCACGCGGTCGCCTCGCGTGTCGATGCCCACCAGCTCCACCTCGAGGCCCGGATGTGCCGCGCGCAGGCTGGCGGCCACCTGGCTGCTCTGGATCCAGGCCAGCGCGGAGCGGCGGGTGCCCAGGCGCAGCGTCTTCACTTGTTTCATGACGGGCAATTCTAG
>CAYQJU010000021.1:33519-43891 GCA_964417875.1 uncultured Steroidobacteraceae bacterium | reverse complement strand
CACCTGCGAGCGGCACCACTTGGCGGCGTTGTCCATCAGGTTGCCCAGCGCCTCGGTGAGATCGTCGCGGTCGCCGACGAACAGCAGCGCTTCGGGCACGGCGAGCTCGAGTGCGAAGTCCTTGCGGCCGTGGGCCTTCAGCATGGCGCCGCGCAGGTCCTGCGCCACCGGCAGCAGCGGCACGGCATGCTTGCCGACGCTCGCGCCGCCGCTGGTGGCGGCGCGACGCAGCTGGTGTTCGACGATCGCCGACATGCGGTCCACCTGCTCGTTCACCTGCTCCGCGCCGGCGCTGCCCGGCGTGAACGTGGCGCGCAGCACCGCCAGTGGCGTCTTCAGGCTGTGCGCAAGATTGCCCAGCGTGTCGCGATAGCGGGCGATGCGGGTGCGCTCGGCGGTCAGCAGCGTGTTCAGGTTGGCCACCACGCCGGTCAGTTCGGTCGGCCATTCCTCGTCAAGCCGCTCGCGCTCGCCACGTTCCACGGCGCGGATCTGCGAGGCCAGCCGGCGCAGCGGCGCCAGCGCCCAGCGCAGCAGCAATGCCAGCGCCAGCAGCAGCAGGGCTGCGACGATGGCAAAGGCTTCCTGCAGCCCGCGGCGGAACAGTGCACGCTCCTCGTCATAGGAGCGCATGTCGGTGGCCACGGTCAGCGTCAGCCTTCCGACGTCCTCCCACAGCCGGCCGCGACTCAGTGCCGCCAGTTGCTGCCCGCCCAGGCCCTGCAGCGAGTGGAACACATCGGTGCCCGGATCCAGCTGCGGGCCGAAGTCGGTGATGGTGCCGGTGGAGGATGGCGAGCGCCACAGCACATATTCCCCGGCGCGGATGGCGGCATACAGGCCCGAGCCCGGCACCACCAGCCGCGTCTCGCTGTCGGCAAGATCGGAAAACACCTGCCCGTCGTCATCGATGCCCACCGAGTGGATCAGCGCCAGCATCTGCACCTCGAGCAGGTCGCGCTGCGAGCGCTCGGCGGTGACGCGGAAGCGCTCCTCGAGCACGGCGACCATCACCCCGAAGAACAGCAGCAGCAGCAGGGTGAGGAAGATCAGCAGGCGCTGGCTGATGGAGCGCATGCGGTCGGCCGGAAACGGCGGCCTTCAGCCAGCCGAGCGGGCGAGCGCGAAACGATAGCCGCGGCCGCGCAGGGTCTCGATGGGCTTGATGCGCTCGTCCGGATCGAGCTTGCGCCGCAGGCGGCCGATGAACACCTCGATCACGTTGCTGTCGCGTTCGAAGTCCTGCTCATACAGCTGCTCGGTGAGATCGGTCTTCGAGATGATTTCGCCGGCCTTCAGCATCAGGTGCTCGAGGATGCGGTACTCGAAGGTGGTCAGGTCGACCGGGCGGTCTTCGACGGTGACGGTCTGCGCTCGCGTGTCGAGCTTCACCGGCCCGCAGGCCAGCGTCGAGGAGGCCCAGCCACCGCTGCGCCGAAGCAGCGCCTGGATGCGCGCCAGCACTTCCTCGAACTGGAACGGCTTGGCCACGTAATCGTCGGCGCCGGCGTCGAGGCCCTCGACCTTGTCCTGCCAGCGGTCGCGCGCGGTGAGGATCAGGATGGGAAAACGGCGGTCGAGCGCGCGCAGCCGGCGGATGACCTCGAGCCCCGGCAGCTTCGGCAGTCCCAGGTCGATGATGGCCACATCGACGGGATATTCACTGCCGGCGTAGAGCCCCTCTTCGCCATCGGCGGCAAGATCGACGGTGAAACCGGCCGCCGCCAGATCGCGCCGCAGCGCCTCGCGCAGCGCGTCTTCGTCTTCGACCACCAGCGCGCGCACGCTACAGCTCCTTGCCTGTCTCGGAGTCGACTTCGACCTTCCACACGCGTCGACCGTCATCCAGCCGCAGCACCAGCACGCGCCGGCCCTTGCGTTCCTTCATTTCCTGCCGCACCACGCGGGCACCATATTTCTTCTCGATCTCGCGCACGATGCGGTCGGCGGACTTTGCGGACACGGCACGCGGCGGCTCGCGCACGCCCATCGCCGGACCCTCGCGCTCGAAACGCCCGCCCTCGCCGCGCGGTTCCAGCGCCGCGGCAGGGCTGACGGACAGCGCAACGGCGAGGGCCGGCAGGATGCCGGCCGCCGCGCGAACGCGCATTCTGGTGCGCTTGCTCATGGCTCTATCGTAAGCGATCAGCCACGGCGGCGGACATCCGCGATGGCGACGTAGCGACCCGGGTCATGGGCCATGCGGGCCACACCGCGCCGGCCACGGTGCTCGTAGGTCACGCGATAGGCCACCACGCGCCGCTCGGACCGCTGTTCATGGCGCACCTCGCAGCGCCGCACGTCGCGGTAGCGCACCTCGCGGCGGCCGTCGGCGGCCAGTTCGCTGCCCACCACCGCACCGGCGATGGCACCTGCGACGGTGGCCGCCTTGCCGCCATGGGTGACGCGATTGCCGATCACCGCGCCCACCGCGCCGCCGACCAGCGTCGCGGCGGTACGGTCCGCGCCGCCGCGCACATGGCGCTCGCGCTCGGTCCAGCAATGCTCCACCGGCACGCTGAAGCGTACCCGCTCGACGATGGGCTCGACATGCACCACCCGGGCACGGGCGCGTGAGTCGTGATGCTGGGGGCGGTCATGGTGATGGCGTCCGCCCGCCTCGGCGGCCAGCGAGGTGGCGCCGAGCAGTACTGCTGCAAGGGATGCGATGATGCTGTGGTTCATGGCTGCCTCCAGTGCCCGCCGGAACCCGGGCCTGGGAGCCATGTTGCGCAGGGGTCAATGAATCAGGACTGAATGCCCCGCTTTACCTCTTCCCACAATGCGTCGAGTGCCGCCGCGTCGAGCCGGGAGGGATCGAGGCCGCGGGCGGATGCCAGCGACTCCAGCGCGCGGAAACGCGCCTCGAAGCGCAGGTTCGCGCGGCGCAGCGCGGTTTCGGCATCCACGCCCAGGTGGCGCGCGAAGCTGCTGGCCGCCAGCAGCAGGTCGCCCACTTCGTCTTCAAGCGGGGAATCGCCCTCACCGCGTCGTGCGGCATCGACCTCGGCCAGCTCCTCGAGGATCTTGGCGCGCGCGCCGTCGGCATCAGGCCAGTCGAAGCCCACCCGCGCGGCACGCTTGCCGAGCTTGCTGGCGCGCGCCAGTGCCGGCAGCGTCAGCGGCACATCATCCAGGGTGCCGGCTGCGCCGCGCGCGGCCCGTTCCTCGGCCTTGAACTGCTCCCATTGGCCGGCATCGCGGCCGCCCGGGCCGCCGAACACATGCGGATGGCGCCGTTGCAGCTTGTCGGCGATGGCTGCCGCCACCGCATCAAAGTCGTACAGCCCGCGCTCGCTGGCGAGCTGGGCATGGAACACCACCTGGAACAGCAGGTCGCCCAGCTCCTCGCGCAGCGCGGTGTCATCGCCGGATTCGATCGCGGCGATGACCTCGCAGGCTTCCTCGAGCGTGTAGCGCGCCAGGCTGCGCGCGTCCTGCGCCCGATCCCAGGGGCAGCCCTGGACCGGATCGCGCAGGCGGCGCATGGCGTCCAGCAATCGCCGCACGCCGGGCAGCGTGTTGTCCTGCGGCGGCGTCACCGTGCGTTCAGCCGCCGCCGCTGGTGCCACCCTTGATGCCGCCGCGCGTGAGCTCGGCCGGATCGAGCAGCGCCTGCAGCTGCTCGCGCGGCAGGTCGGTGTTGCGCGCCGCGACTTCGAGGATGGGCAGGCCTTCTGCATAGGCCTTCTTCGCAATGGCGGCGCCCTTTTCATAGCCGATCACGGGATTCAGTGCGGTGACCAGGATGGGATTGCGATCCAGCGCATCCTTCAGCCGCGCCTCGTTGACGGTGAAGCCGGCGATGGCCGCATCGGCCAGCTGCCGCGAGACATTGGCCAGCAGGCGGATGCTCTCCAGCAGCTTGTAGCCCACCAGCGGCAGCATCACATTGAGCTGGAAATTGCCGGACTGGCCGGCCACGGTGATGCTGACATCGTTGCCCATCACCTCGGCGGCGACCATTGCCGTGGCCTCGGGAATCACCGGGTTCACCTTGCCCGGCATGATGCTGCTGCCCGGCTGCAGGGCCGGCAGCGCGATCTCTGCAAGGCCGGCAAGCGGGCCGCTGTTCATCCAGCGCAGGTCGTTGGCGATCTTCATCAGCGAGACGGCCAGCGTCTTCAGCTGGCCGGAGAATTCCACCGCGGTGTCCTGCGTGGCGATGCCTTCGAACAGGCTGGCATTGGGCTTGAAGGCAATGCCGGTGTCGCTGGCAAGCTGCTGGCAGAAGCGCGCGGAGAATTCCGGATGCGCATTGATGCCGGTGCCCACTGCGGTGCCGCCCTGCGCCAGCTGGAACAGGCGCGGCTCCACGGCCTGCAGGCGTTCGATGGCCTTTTCCACCTGCGTGCGCCATGCGCCCAGTTCCTGGCCGAAGGTCACCGGCATCGCGTCCATCAGGTGCGTGCGGCCGGTCTTCACCAGTGCGCCGACCTGCGCTTCCTTGTTGCAGAGCACCCCGACCAGGTGCTGCAGCGATGGCAGCAGCGCCTCGCGCCAGGCCAGTGCCGCGCTGACATGGATGGCGGTGGGAATGACGTCGTTGCTGCTCTGGGCCATGTTCACTTCGTCATTGGCATGCACCGGCCGACCCAGGTGACCGGCGGCCAGCCGCGCGATCACCTCATTGGCATTCATGTTGGTGCTGGTGCCCGAGCCGGTCTGGAACACATCGACGGGGAACTGCGCATCGTGATCGCCGCCCGCCACCGCACCGGCCGCTTTCGCGATGGCCTCGGCCACGGCCGCATCGAGCAGGCCCAGCCCGCTGTTGGCGCGCGCGGCGGCCGCCTTGACCAGCGCCACGGCGCGGATGAAATCACGCGGCATCGGCCTGCCGCTGATCGGGAAATTCTGCACGGCCCGCTGGGTCTGTGCGCCCCACAGTGCCGTGGCCGGCACCTTCAGTTCGCCCATGCTGTCGCGTTCGATCCGGTACTCGCTGCTGCTCATCTCTCTTTCGCCTTTGCCAACAGTTGCAACCGCTTCGGTTATCATTCGCGATTCTATCATTCGCCCTTCCCCTGCCGTTTCAAAGCCCATGGATCCAAGCCTGACTGCCCTGTCGCCCGTCGACGGGCGCTACCGCGCCGCCACCCTGGAACTGGCAGGCCTCCTCTCCGAAGCGGGACTGGTGCAGGAGCGCATCCGTGTCGAGGCCCTGTGGCTGCAGCAGCAGGCCGCATCGCTGACCGGCCATGGCGCCCTGCCGTTCGCGGCGGCAGTGAACCGGCGCATCGATGAGCTGGCCAGCGATCCGGGCAGCACTGCGGCAACCATGGTCAAGACCATCGAGAAGCGCATCAACCACGATGTGAAGGCCGTGGAATATTTCGTGCGCGACGAGATCCGCACTGCCGGCGCCACGCCGGCGCAGCTGGAGCTGGTGCATTTCGGCTGCACCTCCGAAGACATCAACAACATCAGCTATGCGCGCCTGCTGCAACGGGCGCGCTCGCAGGTGCTGCTGCCGGCCATCGATGCGCTGTGCGCGGCACTGGCGAAGATCGCCGCCGAACATGCCGACCTGCCGATGCTGGCGCGCACGCATGGCCAGACCGCCTCGCCCACCACGCTGGGCAAGGAATTCGCCAATGTGCATGCGCGCCTGCAGCGTGCCCGCGCCCGCTTCGCCGCGGTCGACATCCTCGGCAAGTGGAATGGCGCGGTGGGCAATTTCAATGCGCATGCGGCGGCCTTCCCGGCGCTCGACTGGCCGGCCATCTCGCGGCAGTTCGTCGAGCAGCGCTGCGGGCTCTCATGGAATGCCCACACCACGCAGATCGAGCCGCATGACTGGATCGGCGAATACTGCGATGCACTGGCGGCCATCAACGTGATCGGCATCGACCTGTGCCGCGACACCTGGGGTTACATCTCGCTGGGCTACCTGCGCCAGCGCGCGGTGGCCGGCGAAGTGGGCTCCTCGACCATGCCGCACAAGGTCAATCCCATCGACTTCGAGAACGCGGAAGGCAATCTCGGCATCGCCAACGCGCTGCTGCGGCATTTCAGCGAGAAGCTGCCGGTGTCGCGCTGGCAGCGCGACCTCACCGATTCCACCGTGCTGCGCAATGTGGGCGTGGCGCTGGGCCACTGCCTGATTGCCTGGCGCGCCGCGCTGCGTGGCCTGGGCAAGATCGCGCCTGATCCGGCCGCGCTGGCCGCCGACCTCGACGAGGCGTGGGAGGTGCTGGCCGAGGCGGTGCAGACCGTGCTGCGCGCCGAGGGCGTGCCGGATGGCTACGAGCTGCTCAAGGAGCACTCCCGCGGCAAGCCATTGACGCGCGAATCACTAACGGCGCTGATCGAAGGGTTGCCGATTCCGCCGCCGCGGCGCGCGCTGCTGCAGGCGCTGACCCCGTCCGCCTATGTGGGCCTGGCGGCGCAGCTGGCGCGGATGCCTGCCACGGGCAGCTGACATAATCCACCGGAAAACTGCGACCTGGCGCGCAGTTTTCCCCGTCATTGCGTCGGCGCCGGGCAAACCGTGATGCAGCCCACAAACGCCGCCGGTGCCCGGCTACACACTGCCGGGCATGGGTGCTTCCCAGTATTACTTTGCCTCGCCATCGGCGCTGCTGCCTGGCAGTGGTCGCGCACCGGTCACGGTGCTTGGCCGTGGCGGCCTGTCGCTGCCGGAGCCCGAGCCGCTGCAGGTGCTGACCACGCTGGATGACGTGCGCGCCGCGAATCGCCGCGCAATGTCGATGGCGCAGCGCCTGGTGTCGATCTACACCTCGGACCTCGAGCCGAAGCTGTACGAGTACCCGCCCTTCCTGGAGTTGGTGCAGCGTTTCCTGCTCGCCCACAGCTTCGCGAAGATCCGCCTGCTGACGCAGCGCGCCGTGTCATACACCACCCCGCACCAGCTGGCCGCGATGCGCCGCCGCCTGTCCGGGCATATCGAGATCCGCTGCGTGGCACCGCAGTATGCCGCGCGCACCCAGGGCATGCTGATCGCCGATCATCGCGCCATCGTGTATCGCGCGCAGGCCGGCAGCTACGAGGGTGTGGCCGGCTTCGGCCAGCCGCCGACCGCGCGGCTGTACCTGCGCGAATTCGACGAGATGTGGATCGCCAGCGCGCCGAAGTACTAGTCCGGCGCTCCCCTTATACTTCGCGCCATGACCTGGCGCCCCGACCTCACCGTCGCTGCCATCGTGCAGCGCGAGCAGCAGTTCCTGATCGTCGAGGAGCGCATCCAGGGCGCACTGGTGCTCAACCAGCCGGCCGGCCATGTCGAGGACGGCGAATCCATCATCGATGCGGTGGTCCGCGAGACGCTGGAGGAAACCGCCTGGCAGCTGCGCCCGCGCCACCTGCTGGGTGTTTATCTGTGGCGCAATCCGGCCAACGGCAGCTCAGTGCTGCGCGTGGCCATCACCGGCGAGGTGCACGCGCATGATGCCGACCGCCGGCTCGACACCGGCATCGTCGCGGCGCGCTGGATGACGCGTGAGGCGCTGCAGGACGACCCGCAGCGCCTGCGCAGTCCGCTGGTGATCCGCTGCATCGACGACTGCCTGGCCGGCGTGCGCCACGACCTCTCGGCACTTCACTACCTCGACGCGCAGCCGGTTCCGGCCGGCGCCTGACCATGGGCCGGCGCATCATCGTGGCGCTGTCCGGTGGCGTCGATTCCGCCGTCACGGCGCTGCTGCTGCGCCGTGCAGGCCACGAGGTGCAGGGCCTGTTCATGCACAACTGGGAAGAGGATGAAGCCGGCTACTGCACGTCGGCGCAGGATTTCCAGGATGCACGGCAGGTGGCCGATGAGCTCGGCATCCCGCTGCACCGGGTGGACCTTTCGGCCGGCTACCGCGCGCGCGTGTTCGAGGATTTCCTCGCTGCCAGCCGCGCAGGGCTGACGCCCAACCCGGATGTGCTGTGCAACCGCGAAATCAAGTTCGGCGACTGCCTGCGCCATGCCCTGCGCCTTGGCGGTGACGCGCTGGCCACCGGCCACTATGCGCGCATCGTGCAGGGACCATCCGGCCCGGAACTGCACAAGGGCGTGGATGGCAGCAAGGACCAGTCCTACTTCCTGCATGCCGTGAAACGCGAGGCTTTCGCGCGCGCGCTGATGCCGCTGGGTGAACTGCACAAGCAGGCGGTGCGCGAGCTGGCCCATGAAGCCGGACTGCCGGTGGCCGCCAAGCGGGACAGCACCGGCATCTGCTTCATCGGCGAGCGGCCCTTTCGCCAATTCCTCGAGCAGTACCTGCCGCAGACCCCGGGACCGATCGTCTCGGTCGACGGCGAGCAGCTGGGCGAGCACATCGGCCTGCCCTTCTACACGCTGGGCCAGCGCGGCGGCATCGGCATCGGCGGATGGCGCGGCGGCAGCGGCGAGGCCTGGTATGTGGTGGAGAAGCGCGTCGCCGACAACACGCTGCGGGTGGCACAGGGCAGCGAGCATCCCGCGCTGTATTCACGCAGCCTGATTGCCGCGCAGGTCAACTGGCTGTGCGATCTGCCACCGCCACTGGAGCGCGACATCGGCGTGCGGCTGCGCTATCGGCAGTCCGACCAGCCGGCGCAGGTGAGCCTGCGGGAGGATGGCGGGGCCGATATCGCGCCGCAGGACCCGCAGCGGGCCGTGACGCCGGGCCAGTCCGCGGTGATCTACCGGGGCACGCGCTGCCTGGGCGGGGGAGTCATCTTGCAAACGGCGCTATAATTGGCGGATTCCCGGCGGAGGCTCCATGACTGACAGTTTCAACGCGCGCAAGACCCTCGACGTCCACGGCAAGCAGTACACCATCTGGAGCCTCGGGGCGCTGCCCGCAGAGAAACTGGCCCGCCTGCCCTATTCGCTGAAGATCCTGCTGGAGAACCAGCTGCGCTTCGAGGATGGCGTCAACGTGACGCGCGCCGATGCCGAGGCACTGCTCGACTGGGACGCGAAAGCAGCCCCCTCCTACGAAATCTCCTTCACGCCGGCGCGCGTGATCATGCAGGACTTCACCGGCGTGCCCTGCGTGGTCGATCTTGCCGCGATGCGCGAGGCCATCACGAAGCTCGGCGGCGATCCTGACCGGGTGAATCCGCTGGCCCCGGCCGAGCTCGTCATCGACCACTCGGTGCAGGTGGATGAATACGGCTCGCCGCAGGCGCTCTCCATCAACAACCGCATCGAGTTCGAGCGCAATGGCGAGCGCTATTCCTTCCTGCGCTGGGGGCAGAACGCGTTCCGCAATTTCAAGGTGGTGCCGCCGAACACCGGCATCGTGCACCAGGTGAACCTTGAATATCTGGGCCGCGTGGTGTTCGCCAACGAGTCCGATCCGCAGCAGGCCTATCCCGACACGCTGGTCGGCACCGATTCGCACACCACGATGATCAACGGCCTGGGCGTGCTGGGCTGGGGCGTGGGCGGAATCGAGGCCGAGGCCGCGATGCTGGGCCAGCCGGTGACCATGCTGATCCCGCAGGTGATCGGCTTCAAGCTCACCGGCACGCTGCCGGCGGGCTCCACCGCCACCGACCTGGTGCTCACCGTCACCGAGATGTTGCGCAAGAAGGGCGTGGTCGACAAGTTCGTCGAGTTCTTCGGCGATGGCCTGGCCAACCTGCCGCTGGCCGACCGCGCCACCATCGGCAACATGTCGCCGGAGTTCGGCAGCACTTGCGCCATCTTCCCGATCGACGGGGAGACCATCCGCTACCTGAAGATGTCCGGCCGCAGCGAAGAACAGGTCGCGCTGGTCGAAGCCTATGCGCGTCACCAGGGCATGTGGCGCGAGGATGGCGCGCAGCCGGCGGAATACACCGATGTGCTCGAACTCGACCTCGGCACGGTCGAGCCCAGCCTGGCCGGCCCCTCGCGGCCGCAGGACCGCGTGCCGCTGAAGAGCGCGCGCCAGGGCTACCAGGCGGCGCTGGCCAAGCAGTCCGAGGAGCGCGCCAAGAAGAATCCCTCCGCCACCGGCAAGGCCGTGGCCTCCGTCGAGGGCGACAGCTTCGAGGTCAAGGATGGCGCGGTGCTGATCGCGGCGATCACCAGCTGCACCAATACCTCCAATCCCTACGTGCTGATGGCTGCGGGCCTGGTGGCGCGCAATGCGCGGCGCCTGGGCCTCACGGCGCGCCCGTGGGTGAAGACCTCGCTGGCGCCGGGCTCGCGCGTGGTCACCGACTACCTGGAGGCCGCCGGCCTGCTCGATGATCTTGCCGCGGTGGGCTTCAACCTTGTGGGCTATGGCTGCACCACCTGCATCGGCAACTCAGGTCCGCTGAAGCCGGAAATCTCCTCCGCCGTGAAGGCCGGTGACGTCATCGGCTGCGCGGTGCTGTCGGGCAACCGCAACTTCGATGGCCGCATCCATCCGGAAGTGAAGCAGAACTACCTGGCCTCCCCGCCGCT
>CAYQJU010000021.1:0-33509 GCA_964417875.1 uncultured Steroidobacteraceae bacterium | reverse complement strand
GCCTATGCGCTCGCCGGCACGCTCGACACCGACCTGAACAACGACGCGCTGGGCACCGGCGCCACCGGCGCCAAGGTGTACCTGAAGGACATCTGGCCCCCGGCGCAGGAAGTGGCCGAATACGTGCACCGGCACATCACCTCCGAGATGTTCCGCAAGAGCTATGCGAGCGTGTTCGAGGGCGACGAGCGCTGGCGCTCCATCCAGATCCCCGCCGGCAATGTGTACGAGTGGGACGAGAAGTCCACCTACGTGAAGAACCCGCCCTACTTCGAGGGCATGACGATGACGCCGGAAGTGCAGTCCGACATCGTCGATGCGCGGGTGCTGGGCCTGTTCGGCGATTCCATCACCACCGACCACATCTCACCCGCCGGCAACATCGCGCGCAGCAGTCCTGCCGCCCGCTACCTGGTGCAGCAGGGCGTGCAGCCGGTCGACTTCAACTCCTATGGCTCGCGGCGCGGCAACCACGAGGTGATGATGCGCGGCACCTTCGCCAACATCCGCTTGCGCAACCTGCTGGTGCCGGGCACCGAAGGTGGCGAGACGCTGCACATTCCCAGCGGCGAGCAGATGTCCATCTATGACGCGGCGATGCAATACAAGGCCGAGGGCACGCCACTGGTGATCCTGGCCGGCAAGGAATATGGCAGCGGCTCCTCGCGCGACTGGGCCGCCAAGGGCACCATGCTGCTGGGCGTGAAGGCCGTCATCGCCGAGAGCTTCGAGCGCATCCACCGCTCGAACCTGATCGGCATGGGCGTGCTGCCGCTGCAGTTCATGCCCGGCCATACGGCGATGTCGCTGGGGCTGAAGGGCCATGAACGCTTCACCATCACCGGCGCCGGCGATGCCGCCGCGCGGACGGTGCAGGTGGTGGCCACGCCGGATGATGGCGGCAAGCCGGTGAAGTTCGAGGCGCGCGTGCGCATCGATACGCCCAAGGAGCGCGAGTACTACCGGCACGGCGGCATCCTGCACTACGTCCTGCGCCAGCTGGCTGCGTCGGGCCAGGCCGCCTGACCTTTGGGCGTGGCCGATCCAGCGCCGGCCACGCGGCGCCTTGCGCTGTTCGACCTGGATGGGACGCTGACCCGCCACGACACCTATGTGCCGTTCGTGGCGGGGCTCCTGGCGCGGCAGCCCTGGCGCTGGCTGCGCCTGCCGCTGCTGCTGGCGCCGCTGGCGGGCTACCTGCTGGGACGGCTCGACCGCGGTGCGCTGAAAGGTGCCATCCTGCACAGCCTGTTCCGCGGCCTGCCCCGCGCCACCATCGATGCCTGGGCCGATGCGCATGCGGCGCGGGTGATGCGTCGGGGCATGCATGCGCGCGGCGTGGCCACGCTGCAGGCGCATCTGGCTGCTGGCGATCATGTGGTGGTGCTGTCCGCCAGTCCCGATCTCTATGTGCCGCGCATCGCGCAGCGACTGGCGGCGCATGAGGTGCATTGCACGGCCGTGCGCTGGCAGGGAGAACGCCTCGATGGCCGTCTGGCGGGCCCGAACCGGCGCGACGAGGAAAAATCGCGCGTGCTTGATGCACTGCGCGCCGCGCATCCCGGCCTGCCGGTGATCGCCTACGGCAACAGCGGCGCAGACCTGATCCACATGCGGCGCTGCGAACAGGCTGTATACGTGAACGCGCGCCCGGCGCTGGCCATTTCGCTCAGCGCCGAGGGAATCCGCTGCGTCGACTGGCGCAGCTGCGGATCGCGTTAGACTGGGGACCGGACTGCCGTGAGGACTCCGCCATGAAACGCCGTATGGATCGCATCCTGCCCTCCGAGATCACCCCCGAGCATGTGTACTTCGGGCGGCGCGAGCTGGTGACAGCCGGCCTGGCCGGCGCGGCGCTGGCGACGCTGGGGCTGGAAGATGCACGCGCCGCAGGACCGACCGGCGCGCAGGTCAATGCGCCGCGCAACCGCGCGATGTCCATCAGTGATGCACCCAACAGCTGGGAAGACATCACCACCTACAACAATTTCTACGAGTTCGGCACCGAGAAGCACCAGCCGGCGGTGCTGTCGCGCGATTTCAAGCCGCTGCCCTGGACGGTGCAGGTCGATGGTGAATGCGAGCGCAAGGGCCGTTACAACCTCGAGGACCTGCTGAAGGACCAGGCGATTGAAGAGCGCGTCTACCGCCTGCGCTGCGTCGAAGCCTGGTCGATGGTGATTCCGTGGGCGGGATTTGCGCTGGCGGACCTGCTGAAGCGCTTCGAGCCCACCTCGAAGGCGCGCTACGTGGAATTCACCACGCTGAACGATTCGCGCCGCATGCCGGGCCAGCGCGTGCCGGTGCTCGACTGGCCCTATGTGGAAGGCCTGCGCATGGATGAGGCCATGCATCCGCTGACCTTCATGGTCACCGGTCTCTACGGCCGCATGCTGCCGAACCAGAACGGCGCACCGCTGCGGCTGGTGGTGCCGTGGAAATACGGCTTCAAGAACATCAAGTCGATCGTGCGCATCCGCTTCACCGAGCGCCAACCGCTGAACAGCTGGCAGCAGTCCGCGCCGCATGAGTATGGTTTCTTCGCGAACGTGAACCCGGCGGTGAATCATCCGCGCTGGAGCCAGGCCACCGAACGTCGCATCGGCAGCGGTTCGCTGCTGGGCGGGCGTTCGGCCACGCTGCCGTTCAACGGCTATGCCGAACAGGTGGCCTCGCTGTACGCCGGCATGGATCCAAAACGGCTGTACTGATTGGATATCGCGCGGCAGTACCGCTATTTCTACAAACCGCTGGTGTTCGCCGCCTGCGCATTGCCGGCGGTGCTGATGACGCTGGCCGCCTTCGGGCATGGCCCGATGGACCTGGGTGCCGACCCGGTGCGACGGCTCGAGCATGCCTGCGGCATCACGGCGCTGAACCTGCTGCTGATCACGCTGGCGGTGACGCCGGTGCGCGAGATCACGGGTCTTGCGCACCTGCTGCGCCTGCGGCGCATGCTGGGCCTGTTCGCGTTCTTCTATGCGGTGGCGCATTTCGCCGTGTATGCGATGCTCGACCAGTGGTTCGACCTGCGCGCAGTCGGCGCCGACATCGTCAAGCGCCCCTACATCACCATCGGCATGCTGGCACTGCTGCTGCTGGTGCCGCTGGTGGTGACCTCAACCGACCGCATGATGCGCCGGCTCGGCCGCCGCTGGACGCAGCTGCATCGCCTGATCTACGTGATCACGGCGCTGGGGCTGTGGCATTTCTGGTGGCAGGAGAAGGCCGACATCCGCGAACCGCTGCTGTATGCCGGCATCTTTGCCGTGCTGATGGCCTGGCGCGTCAGAGCGAGGTTCGTGCGAGCCAGAGTTCGGGAAAGGCCCTGAGCTCCAGCGCCTTGGCCAGATAGGAAACGCCGCCGGTGCCGCCGGTGCCGCGCTTGTGGCCGATGATGCGCTCCACCGTCTTCATGTGCTGGAAGCGCCACAGCTGCAGGCGATGGTCCAGGTCCACCAGGCCCTCGGCCAGTTCGTAGAGGTCCCAGTCCTTCTCGGCATTGTGGTAGACGCCGAGCCACGCGCCGGTGACCGTCTTGGAGGCCACATAGGGCTGCGAGAAATCACGGTCGAGCAGTTCCGCGGGAATGCCATAGCCGCGCCGCGACAGCAGGCGCAGCACCTCGTCATAGAGGCTGGGCGCGTGCAGCGCGCGCTGCAGGCGCAGGTGGTCGTCGGGCGACTTCTCGTGCACGCGGATCATGTCGGTGTTCTTGTTGCCCAGCGCGAACTCCAGCATGCGGTACTGCGCGGACTGGAAGCCGGAGGAGCGCCCCAGCAGGTTGCGGAAGGTCATGTAGTCCGACGGACTCATCGTCGCCAGCACTTCCCACACGCCGAACAGCTGCGTCTGCACCTTGCCAATGCGCTGCAATGCCTTGAACGAGGGATCCAGGTCATCGCGCACCACGCAGCGGCGCACCAGGTCCAGCTCGTGCAGGAACAGGCGGATCCACAGCTCCGACACATGATGCACGGTGATGAACATCACCTCGTCGTGGGCATCTGAGATGGTCTTCTGTGCGCCGAGCAGGCCCTGCAGCTGCAGGTATTCGCCGTAGGACTGCGAACTGCCCAGGTCCCAGTGCACCGCCTCGTTGCTGAGGTCGACCTTGCTGCCCGTGTCCCTGGTGCCTTCGCTCATGAGATCTCCCGGAGCCACGCCGGCACATGCCGCCAGCCCTGCAGCAGCGCGCGGTCCAGCTCGCGCCAGCGCGGCTCGCAACTGGCCACCAGCCGCCAGAAGCGCTGCGAATGATTCATGTGGCGGGTGTGCGCCAGCTCGTGGCAGAGCAGGTAGCGCACCACGTCTTCGGGCTGGAACAGCAGCGCAAGGTTCAGCGAGATCACCCCGCGCGAGGAACAGCTTCCCCAGCGGGTGCGCTGCATGCGCACCTTCACCGCCGAATACGCGAAGCCATGCTGCTCGGCCTGCTGTGCCAGGCGCCGTGAGAGTTCCTGCAGCGCGCGCCGCTTCAGCCAGGCCAGCAGGCAGCGTCGCCAGTGTGCGGGCGAACCGCTGCCGCGCAGTTCGAGCAGGCCGCCGCGCGGGCGCCCTGCCGCATCCGCCGCCGGCGCCGGCTGCTCGCAAATGCGCGGCCGGCCCGCACCGCCGGCCTGGAATACACGCCAGGTCTCACCGGGCAGCGCCAGGCGGATCTGCGGCGGCGGAAAGGCCTGCGGCGCCGGCAGCTGCGCACGCCGGCGGGCCACATGCCGCTGCACCCATTCGGACTGGCTGTGCAGGAAGGCCCAGGCGCGGTTCTCGGAAACCCCACGCGGCACCACCAGTTCCACCTGGCCGGTGGCGGCGATGCGCACGGCGATGCGCCGGGCACGGGGACTGTGGCGCAGCGCGATCGCGGGCAGCGTCGCGGCGTCATCCCACAGCGGCAACTGCGCCGCAGGAGCAGCAGGATCGGCGGATGGCTTCGCGGCGAGCACGGCGGGCATGATAGCAGCGAAGCTGCAGCACGCGGCTTGCTACCATCCGGTCATGCTTTTTTACAGCGACAACACAGCACCGGCAGCCCCGCAGGTGATGGCGGCGGTTGCCGCCGCCAACGTCGGCCCGATGCGCGGCTATGGCGATGATGCGTGGACGCAGCGCCTGGACGAGGCATTCAGCCGCTATTTCGAGCATCCCGTGCGCGCCTTCGCGGTGGCCACCGGCACGGCGGCCAATGCGCTGGCGCTGGCCACGCTGACGCCGCCCTATGGCGAGGTGTTCAGCGCCGATGAGGCGCATGTGATCCACGACGAATGCGGCGCGGTGGAGCTGCAGACCGGCGGCGCGCGGCTCACGCGACTGCCGGCCAGGGCCGGCCGCATCGCGGCCGACACCCTTTCGCAATGGCTGGATGATCATCCCTGGTCGGTGCACACCACGCAGCCGGCCACCGTGACGCTGACGCAGGCCACCGAATGCGGCACCGTGTATGCGCCGGCACAGATCGCCGACATCGGCCGCATCTGCCATGAACGCGGCCTGGCCCTGCACATGGATGGCGCACGCTTCGCCAATGCGCTGGCTTCACTGGATGTCTCACCGGCCGAGGTCACCTGGAAGGCCGGCGTCGATGTGCTGTCATTCGGCGCCACCAAGAACGGTGCGCTGGGCGCCGAGGCGGTGGTGTTCTTCGATGCGCGGCATGCGCGCGATTTCGAGCTGCGGCGCAAGCGCGCCGCGCACCTGTTCTCGAAGATGCGCTTCCTGTCGGCACAGCTGCTGTGCTGTGCCGAAGAGGATTTCTTCCTCGCCAATGCCGCGCGGGCCAACCTGCTGGCCGCCCGCATCGGTGTGGCGGCAGGAACGCGCCTGCTCTATCCGGTGGAGGCCAATGCCGCCTTCGTGCGCTTTGCACCGGGCCAGAAGCAGATGCTGCGCGAGCGGGGTTTCGGTTTCTATGACTGGGGCGCACCGCGCGACGAGGCGGCACGCTTCGTGGTGTCCTGGGACCAGAGCGAGGCATCGGTCGATGCGCTGTGCGAGGCGATCGCCGCATGGAGCTGATCGACATCGGCGTGAACCTCACGCACGAGAGTTTCCGCCACGACCTGCCCGAGGTGTTGCAGCGCGCCGCTTCGGCCGGCGTGCAGCGCATGATCGTCACCGGCACCGGGATCGAAGCCACGCGCGCGGCGCTGGCCCTGCATGCGCTGCATCCGCAGCGGCTGTTCGCCACCGCGGGACTGCATCCGCACCATGCCAGTGAGTTCGACGTCGGCGTGCGCGGGGCATTGCGCGACCTGGCCGGGCAGCCGGGCGTGGTGGCCATCGGCGAATGCGGGCTCGACTACTACCGCAATTTCTCCCCGCGCGAGGCGCAGCTGGCGGCGTTCGCCGGGCAGCTGGAGCTGGCAGTGGAAACCGGGCTGCCGGTGTTCCTGCACCAGCGCGATGCGCATGCGGATTTCATGGCCGTGCTGCGCGACTTCCTGCCGCGCCTGAAGGCAGGCGTTGCGCATTGTTTCACCGGCCAGGACCATGAACTGGACGACTGCCTTGCGGCCGGGCTTCATGTGGGCATCACCGGCTGGATCTGCGATGAGCGGCGCGGGCGCCACCTGCTGCCGCTGATGGCGCGCATTCCGGCCGGGCGCCTGATGATCGAGACCGACGCGCCCTACCTGCTGCCGCGCAGCCTGAAGCCGGCACCCTCCACGCGGCGCAACGAGCCGGCCTTCCTGCCGGAGGTGGCGCGGGTGATCGCCGCTGCGCGCAACGAAGAGGTGTCGGCGCTGGCGGCGACATCGACGGCGGTTGCCGCGCGATTCTTTGCCTTGCCGGCGGCCTGAACCGCGTGGCAGGACTGCGGCTTCGCGTCCGCAGCGCCGGGCGCACCGCCGCGCCACTTGCGGCGGGCCGGATCGCTTCAGGTCAGGCGGGTCGCGAACACCTCGGTCAGCAAGCCGCGCCGGGGACGCAGCGGGCTCGGCGCCACCGCCGCGGCGATGGCCTGCCACTCGCCGCGGAAGCGGTCGATCCAGTCACGCCCGGCATCGGAGGCCACCGGCGGGAATTCGGCGCGCAGAGAATCGACCATCAGCGTCCAGCGCGGCAGGCCCTTGGGAAAGCGTGCATTGCGCGTGAACAGGATGCGCCCTTCCACCGGCAGCTCGCCGGCCAGCGTGCGCACTGCAGCCACGCGGTCATACAGTGCATGCTGCGGATTCTGGAAAGTGGCCCGATGCGCGCCGTTCATCACCGTCCACTGCGTCATCTGGTCGCCGCCGAAGACATTGCCGCGCACGTCGCGCAGGTCGATCACCACCACGCCGCGCGAGGTGAGCAGCAGGTAGTCGACGTGCATCACCGCGCCCATGCCATCGGGAACCAGCACGTTGTGCAGGTATTCCAGGCTCACCGACACAATGCCCTGGTGCAGGCGCTTTGCAGCGGCCCGCGCCCGCAGCGCGCGGATCACATAGATGACCAGCGCGATGAACATCACAGCGGCGACGACGGTGAGGATGATCCGGTTCTGGGGAGTGTCGATCCGCCGCAGCGAGTCTTCAACCGCCAGTTGCATGCCGCAGGTCGCTCAGTGAGGGATTGATCTCGTCGAAATGCGAGGGGAGATCGTACAGCCGGCGCAGGTTGTCCGGCACGCTCACCTGGCCTACCAGCGGTTCGACGATCTCGCGGAACTTGGCCGGATGCGCGGTGGCCACCAGCACCCAGTGGCGACCCTTGCGCTCGGCCTCGGGCAGCCGCGCATAAACCTCGGCGGCCGTGGCCGTGTGCGGGCACCACACTTCGCGCAAAGCCTCCGCATCGGCGCGGATGCGCTGGCGGATGGCCTCGTCGTCCACCCAGTCGGCGCGCAGCTGGCCGGCCAGTTCGCCGGCGCCGGGGAACAGGTTCAACAGGCGCTCGAGGTTGCTCGGATTGCCCACATCCATCGCCGAGGCCAGCGTCGGCACGCTCGGGCGCGGCCGCAGCTCGCCCGTCTCGAGGAATTCCGGCACGGTCAGGTTGGCGTTGTGCGCCAGCACGATGCGGTCGATGGGCAGGCCCATGCGGCGCGCCCAGATGCAGGCGGCGGCGTTGCCCAGGTTGCCACTGGGAATGATGTAGGAGGCCTTGCCGCCGGTGGCGTTGTACACCTCGAGGCTGCTGGCCGCGTAATAGACCGCCTGCGGCAGCAGGCGACCCAGGTTGATGCTGTTGGCCGATGACATGCGCGCCTGGGTCCGCATGGCTTCGTCGGCGAAGGCTTCCTTCACCAGCCGCTGGCAGTCGTCGAAGGTGCCGCGCACGGCCAGGCTGCGCACATTGCCGCCCCAGCAGGTGAGCTGCTGCTGCTGCGTGGGCGAGACCAGGCCCTTCGGGAACAGCACCACCACCTCCATTCCGGGGCGCTGGTGGAAGGCCGCCGCCACGGCGCCGCCGGTGTCGCCCGAGGTCGCCACCAGGATGCGCAGCGGGCGATCATCCGGACGCGGGATGCGGCTCAGCGCCGCAGCCAGGAAGCGCGCGCCGAAGTCCTTGAACGCGGCGGTCGGGCCATGGAAGAGTTCGAGCACGCTGAGGTAGCCGGAACCGCCCAGCGGCTTCAGTGGCGCCGGGAAGCTGAAGGCATCGGCAGTGATCGCGGGAATCTGCCCGGCAAGCGCATCGTTGCCCGCCACCGCACCGATCAGATCGCAGCCCAGCCGCGGCAGCGAGGCCGGACGCAGGCCGCTGAGGTCCGGCCACTCGCGCGGCACGTAAAGTCCGCCATCGGGCGCGATGCCGGCCAGCAAGGCCTGGCTGAAGGAAGCCTCCGGTGCGCCACCGCGGGTGCTCTGGAACCTCATGTGCTGCTCACCACATGCGCGCCACCGGACTGCACCGGCACGATCCATTTGTCGGTTTCGACGCCGCTGGCGGCGAAGGCCTCTTCCATCGCCGCGCGCACCGCACCGGCATCCTGCTCCAGGCACATGGCGAACACGGTGGGACCGGCGCCGGAGATCGAGCAGCCCAGCGCGCCGGCACCCATCGCGGCCTTGCGCACCTCGGGGAAGCCGGGGATCAGAACCTGTCGCTGCTTCTCGATGATCACATCCTCGAGCGATGCCTTGATGAGGTCCAGGTCGTTGGTGTAGCAGCCGGAGATGAAGCCGGCAAGATTCGCAGTCTGCCAGACGAAGTCGGACATGTTCACCGTGCCGGCCAGGATGGCGCGCGCCTGCTTGGTGGACACCTGCAGGTGCGGGTGCACGATCACCGCGTGGATCTGCTCGGGCACCGGGATCTGCTTCACGCGCGGCTCGTCGATGCCGACGGTCAGCACCAGCCCGCCGAACAGCGACGGGGAGATGTTGTCGGCATGGCGCGAGCCGCTGGCCACCGCCTCGCCTTCCATCGCCACCTTCAGCAATTCGATGCGCGTCAGCGGTTCATCGATCATCGCGTTGGCGGCCACCACCGCGGCCACCGCGGAGGCGGCCGACCCGCCCAGGCCCGAGGCCAGCGGAATGCCCTTCTCGATGCGCACGTCGAAGCCGAAGGACAGCGAGCGGTAGTCGATCAGCGCCAGCAGCGCCTGTCCGGCGGTATTGCGGTCGGCGGCCAGCGGCAGGTCTTCGACCACGCCGGTGATCGAGGTGATGTTCACGCCCGGCCGGCTGGTGCGGGTCAGCGTGACGCGATCGCCCACTGAATCGACGGAGAATCCCAGGATGTCGAAGCCGATCGCCACGTTGGCGACGGATCCAGGGGCGAAGGCAGTCACGCAGGTCGGCATCACATCCGGGCTCCCAGGTAGGCCGACAGGCGCAGCAGGTCGGCAAACACACCGCCGGCCGTGACTTCGGGGCCGGCACCGGGCCCCTGCACGATCAGCGGGTTCTTGTTGTAGCGCGCGGTGGCAAAGCGCACCACGTTGTCGGTGAGGGCAATGTTGGCGAAGGCATGCCTGGCCTCCAGCTCGACCACGCCCACCGTGGCCTCGCCCTGTGCGGTGACCCGGCCGACGAAGCGCAGCACCTTGCCGGCCTTGCGCGCCGCCTCGAGGCGCTCGCGCATCGCCGCATCGTAACGCGACAGCCCGTCGAGGAAGGATTCGATCGAGCCGGTGGCCAGCTCCGCCGGCACGAGGCTCTCCACCTTCACCTGCGAGAGCTCGAGCTTCAGGCCCATCTCGCGCGCCAGGATGATCAGCTTGCGCGCCACGTCGGTACCCGAAAGGTCATCGCGAGGATCCGGCTCGGTATAGCCGAGGTTCTTCGCCTCCTTCACGATGGCCGAGAACGGCACGCTGCCGTCATACACATTGAAGAGATAGGCCAGCGTGCCGGAGAAGATGCCCTCGATGCTGTGGATCTCGTCGCCGGTCTCGCGCAGGTCGCGCAGCGTCTGGATCACCGGCAGGCCGGCGCCCACCGTGCCCTCGTAGAGATAGTGCGAGCCACCCTGGCGCCGCGCGGCGCGCAGCGATTCGGTGTATTCCATTGCGGCGCTGTTGGCCTTCTTGTTCGGCGTGACGATGTGGATGCCCGCCGCCAGCCAGTCGGCATAGTGGCGCGCCACCGATTCATCGGCCGTGCAGTCGATGATCACGGTGTGCGGCAGGTAGTCCACCTGCACATGCTCGATGAAACGCGCAAGGTCCGCATCGGTGGCGCCGCTCTCGTACTGCTGCTTCCAGCTGGCCAGGTCGACGCCCCGGTCGGACAGCAGCATGCGGCGGCTGGACATGATGCCGCGCACGCGCAGGTCGAGCTTGAACTCGCGCGCCAGGCGCGCCTGCTCGCCGGCGAGCTGATCCAGCAGCACGCGGCCGACGGTGCCCGGGCCGATCACGCCGATCGAAAGCGTGTTCGGCGACAGGTAGAAGCTGGCATGCGCGGCGCGCAGCGCGCGCGTCGCCTGCCGGCCCTCGACCACCACCGAGATGTTGCGCTCGGAGGCGCCCTGGGCGATGGCGCGCACATTGATGCCGGCCTGCCCCAGCGCATTGAACACCTTCGCCGACACGCCCGGCGTGCCGGCCATGCCATCGCCCACGACGGCGAGGATGGCCAGCTCGCCGACGGTCTCCACGCTCTGGATCTGGCCTTCGGACAGCTCGCGCACGAATGCGGCGCGCACCACGCGGCGGGCGCGTTCGGCCTCGCGCGCCGGAATCGCGCAGCAGATGGAATGCTCGGAGCTGCCCTGGGAGATCAGGATCACCGAGATGCCTTCCTCGCGCAGTGCGCCGAACAGCCGGTGTGCGGTGCCGGGCACGCCGATCATGCCGGCACCCTCGATGTTCACCAGCGCCACATCCTCGACGGTGCTGATGCCCTTGACCATCAGCTGCGACTCCGGCCGTGCGCAGATCAGCGTGCAGGGGTTGTCCGGCGCGAAGGTGTTGCGGATGTAAATCGGGATGGCGCGACCGATGGCCGGCGCCATGGTCTGCGGATGGATCACCTTGGCGCCGAAGTACGCCAGCTCCATCGCCTCGCTGTAGGAAAGCTGGTCGATCACCTGCGCATTGGGCACGCGGCGCGGATCGGCCGACAGCACGCCATCCACATCGGTCCAGATGTGGATGGCCGCCGCATCGAGCAGCGCGCCGAAGATCGAGGCGGAGAAGTCGCTGCCATTGCGACCCAGCGTGGTCTGCACGCCGCGCGGATCGCGCGCCACGAAACCGGGAATCACCAGCGTGCCCTGGAAGTGCGCGGCCTGGCTGGCCTCGAGGCGCCGGCGGGATTCCTCCCATTGCACGGCCGGTCCCAGCGCGCCCCACTCCACCACCACGCACTGGCGTGCATCCAGCCATTGCAACGTGGCGTCGCTGCCGCGGCGTGCCGCCAGGAAGGCGCTGAACAGCGTGGTGGACCACAGCTCGCCGTAGCCTGCGACCAGGTCGCGCACATTCTGCGCATCCGAACGCAGCAGGCTGGTGGTGTGCAGCACGCCGGAAACATCGGCGCAGTCGGCATCGAAGCGCGCCAGCCAGCGCTGCGCCCCGGCGGCGTCGAGCAGGTCCTCGGCGATGGCGCGATGGCGCTCTCGCAGCGCCTGGATCTGCGCCGGCACGCCCGGATCCTGTCGTGCAGCCATGTCCACCAGCGACAGCAGCACATCGGTGACGCCGCGCGCCGCCGACAGCACCACGGCGAGCCGTGACTCAGGCTGGTTGTCGATGATGTCGGCCACCTTGCGCAAGCAGGCCGCGTCCCTGACGCTGGTGCCGCCGAACTTGTGGACGACCCATGCGCCAGCCGCCGCGCTCGATTTGGTTGATTGCATCGCTTCCCGGGCCGAAGTTGCTGTTTAATAGGAAAAAACCTGCGAACTCTAAAGGTCGTCACGCAGCCGCGCAAGCCAACAGACACATCCCATGTCATTCGAACCCACACCGCATGTGCTGGTGCTTGCTGCAGGCGCCGGCAGCCGTTTCGGAAGCCCCAAGCAGCTGGCGCGCCTGCACGGCAGCACGCTGCTGCAGGCCGCCGTGGCGCGCGCCACCGAAGTGGCCGGACAGGCCGTCACCGTGGTGCTCGGTGCCCATGCGGCCGACATCGTCCCGTCGCTGCGCGGCAGCGCAGTGTCGGTGGTGGTCAATCGCCAGTGGCAGGAGGGCCTGGCCAGCTCGCTGCGCGCCGGCGTGGCGCAGCTGCCCGGCAGCACCGAGGCCGTGCTGGTCACGCTCGCGGACCAGGCCGGCGTGTCTGCCTTCGACCTGCGGCGCCTGATCTCGACGTGGCGGCAGCGCGCCGGGCAGCTGGTGGCCGCAAGCTATGGCGGACAGACCGGCGTGCCGGCCATCTTTCCGTCGCATTGCTTCGCGGCGATGCTCGAACTGCGCGGCGATGTGGGGGCGCGGCCGCTGCTGCACCGGCTGGCCGATCATGTGGTGCGCGTGCCCATGCCCGGCGCCGCCATCGATGTCGATACTGCCGAAGACCTCGCGCGCCTGCAGCAGTCCGCCTCACCCCCGGGCTGAGATCCGCGAAGGATCCACCTCGCGCCACTGTCCGGGCGCGAGCCCGTCGAGCGCCACATCGCCGATCGCGGCGCGGATCAGGCGCAGCGTGGGAAAGCCGACGCGCGCGGTCATGCGCCGCACCTGGCGATTGCGGCCCTCATGCAGCGTGACCGCGATCCAGGCGGTGGGGATGCGGGCGCGATAGCGGATCGGCGGCGTGCGCGGCCACAGCCATGCCGGTTCCCCGACACAGCGGGCGCCCGCCGGCCGGGTGGTGAAATCCCCCAGGTCGACGCCGCGTCGCAGTGCCTCCAGCGCCGCGTCGGTGGGCGAGCCTTCCACCTGCGCCAGGTACAGCTTGGGCATGCGATGGCGCGGATCGGTGATGCGCGCCTGCAGCGGCCCGTCGTCGGTCAGCAGCAGCAGCCCCTCGCTGTCCGCATCGAGCCGGCCGGCCGGATACACGCGCGGGATGTCGATGAAATCCGCCAGCGTGCTGCGGCCGGCTTCGGGCGTGAAGCGGCAGACCGTGCCGAAGGGCTTGTTGAATGCGATCAGCACTAGGGAAGGCGGCCGGACAGCAGTTGCCCAAGTCCGGTCTCGTCGAGCACCGGCACGCCCAGCTCCTGTGCCCTGGTCAGCTTGGAACCGGCCTGTTCGCCGGCCACTACGTAATGCGTCTTGCGCGACACACTGCCGGACACCTTCGCGCCCAGTGCCTGCAGGCGTTCGCCGGCCTCCTCCCGCGTCATCGCCGCCAGCGTGCCGGTGAGCACGATGGTCTTGCCGGCCAGCGGCTGTTCGGCGGCCACCGGACGCGGCACATCCGGCCAGCGGATGCCCGATGCCAGCAATGCATCCACCACCTGGCCGTTGCGCGGATTGGCAAAGAATGCCTCGATCTGTGCGGCCACGATGGGACCGACATCGGGTGTTGCCTGCAGTGCTGCCGCATCGGCCTTCCGCAATGCTTCCAGCGTGCCGAACTGCTTCGCCAGCTGCGCTGCGGTGGCCTCGCCCACCTGGCCGATGCCGAGTGCGAACAGGAAGCGCGGCAGGGTGGTCTGGCGGCTGCGGTCGATGGCATCAATCAGGTTCTGCGCCCAGCGCGTGGCCACCTTGCCCGACCTGGCGGTCTCGGGCGTGCGGCCGTCGCGTTCATCGGCGCGGCGTTTCATCTCGAGAAGGTCCTCGAGCTTCAGCGCATACAGGTCGGCGACGGTCTCGACGAAGCCGCCCAGGCACAGCTCCTCGATGAAGCGGTCGCCCAGGCCCTCGATGTCCATCGCGCGTCGCGAGGCGAAGTGGCGGATGGCCTCCTTGCGCTGCGCCGCGCAGGTGAGCTCGCCCGTGCAGCGCCAGACCGCTGCGCCCTCCTCGCGCACCAGCGCCGAGCCGCATACCGGGCAGCTGGCGGGCATCACCCAGGGTTTCGTGCCGGCAGGACGGCGCCCGGTGATCACGCTGACCACTTCGGGGATCACATCGCCGGCACGGCGCACGATCACCGTGTCGCCGACGCGCACGTCGAGGCGCGCGATCTGGTCGGAATTGTGCAGCGTGGCGTTGGTGACGGTGACACCGGCCACCTGCACCGGTTTCAGCCGCGCCACCGGCGTGGCCGCACCGGTGCGGCCGATCTGGATCTCGATGCCCTCGACCACGGTGGACTGTTCCTGCGCCGGATACTTGTGCGCAATGGCCCAGCGCGGTGCCCGCGAAACGAAGCCCATCGCGCGCTGGCCGCTGCCCGCATCGAGCTTGTAGACCACGCCATCGATGTCGAAGGGCAGGTCATCGCGCTGCGCGCCGATGCGCCGGTAGTAATCGAGCAGGCCTTCGGCGCCCTGCACCACCTCGTTCAGCGGACTGACCGGGAATCCCCATTTCGCAAGGCTGGTCAGCTGCTCCGAATGCGTGTCGGGCAATTTGCCCTGCACCTCGCCGATGCCATAGGCGAAGAAGGCCAGCGGCCGGCGAGCAGTCACGGCCGGATCCTGCTGGCGCAGCGAGCCGGCCGCACCGTTGCGTGGATTGGCCAGCACCTTGTCGCTGCCGGCGCGCGCCTGCTCGTTGTAGCGCTCGAACGCGGCGCGCGGCATGTAGATCTCGCCGCGCACTTCCAGTACACGCGGCCAGCCGCGGCCCTTCAGGCGCGCGGGAACATCCTTCACGGTGCGCAGGTTGGCGGTGACCTCCTCGCCGGCAGCGCCGTCGCCGCGCGTGGCGCCCTGCGTGAACTCGCCATCGACATAGCGCAGGTTCACCGCCAGGCCATCGAGCTTCACCTCGGCGGAGAAATGCGGCTCCTGCACGTCGAGCTTCTCCTCGATGCGGCGCACGAAGTCGCGCACCTCCTGCTCGCTGAAGGCATTGGACAGCGACAGCATCGGCACGGCGTGATGCACCACCGCGAAGCCGGCCGCTGGCCTTGCGCCGACCTGCTGCGTCGGCGATGCCGCATCGGCCAGTTGCGGATGCGCGGCCTCGAGCCCCGCAAGCTCACGCTTCAGCGCGTCGTATTCGGCGTCGGGAATCTCCGGCCGGTCCTCGCCGTGATAGCGCCGGTCGTGGTGCGCGATCAGTTCGCGCAGCGCGCGGATGCGATCGCGCGGTGCTTGCGCCATCGTCAGGCCGTTCCGTGATCCGTGGTTGCGGGCAAGGACTGACGCAGCCGCACCAGCCGTTCGCCATCCAGCTCGGCGCCCTGGTCATCCTGCACCACCGCGCCCAGGCGCCAGGCCAGGGCCCGCGCCAGCGCCACCAGTTCCTCGAGCATGCGCACCGGCGGCAGTGCGCCGGGCAGCACGCTGAACAGCGACAGGCCGCGAAACTGTTGTTCGTCCATCTGCGATGGATCCAGGTCTCCCGGACGCAGCATGTTGGCGGCGCTGGCCAGCACGCAGCCCTGCGCATCGATGCGGTGATAGATGCACTGCGGCCCGGGCACCAGACCGCCCTGCTCCAGCGCGAGGCGCACAGCGCGTCCCTGCAGCAGCGCCCCCTGCGGATTGGCCAGCCGCAGCGTCAGCACGCGATCGGCGCGCTCGGGCGGCCAGCGGATGGTGGGAATCGCCGCGGCAGCCACAGCAGCCACGGCAGGAACATCACGGGCAGGTGCGCCACGCACTTCATGCACCTGATGCACCTCCTGCGCCTCATGCACGTCTTCCACGTCTTGCACCGCTTCGGGTGCGGACCCTGGCGAGGCTTCCGCCGCCGCCTCTGCCCCGGCCTCCTCCGGCGCCCCATGGGCGACAACCCCGGGAACATCAACCGCCGCCCCCGGAGCGACCCGCAGGTTCACTTCCGCCGGCGCGGACGGGTGGATCACCGGCACGCCATCGAGCGTGTCCTCGAACTGACGGTCGTGCGCACGCCCGGCGCCCAGGTCATCGATGCGCGGCTCGACGCGCCGCGGCCATGGCTCGCCGCCGCCCTGCGGCACGACGCCGCCGGCGGCGATCTCCGGTGCTCCATGGGCCTGGCGGCGGCGGCTGCGACGCCATTCCCACAGCGCAAGTCCTGCGATGAACAGGACGCCCAGCCCGATCAGTGCCCAGCGCAGTTCCGGCATTCCAGTTGCTCCCCGTTCAGACCGCCGCCAGCCGCACGGCCTCGTCGACGTCGACGCTGACCAGGCGCGACACGCCCGGCTCGTTCATCGTCACGCCGACCAGCTGCTCGGCCAGTTCCATCGTTGTCTTGTTGTGGGTGATGAAGATGAACTGCACGCGCGCGGACATCTCGCGCACGATGTCGCAGAAGCGGCTGACATTGTGCTCGTCGAGCGGGGCATCCACCTCGTCGAGCAGGCAGAACGGCGCCGGGTTCAGGTCGAAGATCGAGAACACCAGCGCCACCGCGGTGAGGGCTTTCTCGCCGCCGGAGAGCTGCGAGATGGTGCTGTTGCGCTTGCCGGGCGGGCGCGCCATCACCGCCACGCCGGCGGTGAGCACGTCATCGCCCACCAGTTCCAGGTAGGCATGGCCGCCGCCGAACAGGCGCGGGAATTTCTCCTTCAGCCCGTCGTTGATGCGCTCGAAGGTGGACTCGAAACGCGTGCGCGTCTCCTTGTCGATCTTGTGCATGGCCTGCTCGAGGGACTCGAGCGCGTCGGTGAGGTCCTTCCACTGCGCATCGAGGAATTCCTTGCGCTCGCCCTGCTCCTTGAGCTCGTCGATGGCGGCCAGGTTCACCGCGCCGAGCTTGTGGATGTCGGCCTGCACCGCGGCGAGGCGGTCCTCGCGATCGAGGATGGTGGCATCGCCTGCCAGTCCTTCGAGCACTTCCTCGAGCACCAGCTGGGTCTGCGCGAACTGCTCCACCAGTGATTCGCGTCGCAGGCGGGTTTCCTGCGCAGCCAGCCGCGCCCGCTCCAGTTCCTCGCGGGCGCCATCGACACGGCGCTCGGCCTGCAGGCGGCGCTCGTCGAGCGCACGCAGTTCCGCATCCACCGATTCCAGGTCGCGACGCGCGGCCGACAGCTCACCTTCGATCTCGAGCTTGCGCGCCAGCAGTTGATTGAGCTGCTCGACCAGGCGTTCCACAGGTTCATCGCCGCCGGCCAGTTCAGCCTCCAGCTGCTCCTGGCGCTGCGTGAGCTGCGTGCGCTGTTCCTGCATGCGCTGCAAGGTGGCCGCCAGCGAGCTTTCGGAGGAGCGACGGCCCTCCAGCTGGATCAGGATCTCGCGTGCCTGGGCGCGCGAGCGTTCGGCGGTCTCGCGCGCGGCGGCGGCCAGCGCGCGGCGCTCGTCGCGCTCGCTTTCCATCTCGGCGCGACGGGCCTCGAGCTGCTCGAGGCGTGCGGTGGCCTCATCGAAGGCGGCGCGTGAACGCTCCAGCTGCTGCTGCGCGCGCTCGCGCTCGGCGGCCAGATCGCTGGTCTCGCGTTCCAGCCGCTGCAGCCGCTCGGTGGCCTGCTGGTTGCGTCCGCGCGCGGCCTCGAGCGCGCCGCGGGCCTCGGAATATTCCCGGTGTGCGCCCTGGATGCGCTGCTGCAGCTGGTCGCGCTGCGCCTCGGCGGTGCTGACCTCGCCGCGCAGGTCGGCAAGCCGGGCCTCGACGGTGGCCACATGGGCTTCGCTGCCCTCGACCACGCCGCGCAGGGTGCGGATGCGGTTCTCGCGTTCGAGCACGCCGGCATGTGCATCGCGGCCACGCGCCACGCGCAGCCAGTCGCGGCCCACCCACACGCCTTCGGGCGTCACCAGCGACTGTTCGGCCGACAGGCCGTGCCGTGCCTGCAGGGCTTCTTCGAGCGAGGCGGCCGTGCGGACGCTGGCCAGCCGGCGCAGCACCGCGTCGGGACCCCGCACGCGCTCGGCCAGCGAGCCGCTGCCGGCAGGCTCACCGGCACCGGCCTCGACCAGCATCACATGGCCGCCGGACAGCTCGGCAATGCGCGCGGCGGGCCCGTCGAGCGAGTCGACCTGCACGGCTTCCAGCGCATCGCCCAGCACGGCCTCGACGCTGCGTTCCCAGCCCTGGTCCACCTCGATCTGCGCGGTGACGCGCGGGCGGGAGGCCAGGCCCACCGCGGCCAGCCACTTGCCGGCTTCCCGATCCCCCTCGCCCAGCGCGGCCTTCTGCAGTGCGTCGAGCGAGACCACCTCGGCGCGCGCCTTCTCGCGCTCGCCGCGGGCACGCTCCAGCTCGCGTTCGGTCTCGTGCTGGCGGGCGCGCAATGCCTGCAGGTTCGACAGGCATTCGGAAAGCTCATGCTGCAGGTCTTCGCCGGCGGCACGGGCCATCTGCTCGCGTTCCTCGAGCGCCTCGAAGCCGGCGCTGGCGCCGGCGGCCACCAGCTGCTCGCGTTCGACCGCGAGGCGATCGGACTGCGCGGCCAGGCGTCGCAGCTGGTCGTCCAGCTGCTCGATGCGGGTGCGTTCCACCTGCGTGGTCTGGTAGGTGCCGCCCAGCTCGCGGTTGAAACCCTCCCAGCTCTCCTGCCACTGCGCCAGCTCCGTCTCGGCGGCGGCCAGGTCGGTCTGCGCGCGGGCCTCGGCTTCCTGCGCCACCGAGGCACCCGGATCGAGCGCGGCGATCTCGCTGCGCAGCGCCTCGACGCGTGCCTCGTCGCGCGCCAGCTGCCCGGACACATCGGCCAGCATCTCGCGTGCCTGCGACAGCTCGCGCTTCTGCCGTTCGCGCAGCTCGCGCGTGTGCGCCAGCGACTGCTCGGCGCGCGCCACCTCGGCGCCCTGCTGGTAGAACTCGCCCTGCACGGCGTTGACGCGCTCGTTGGCGGCGAACTGGAATTCGCGCTGCTTCTCGACCGCTGCCTCGGCATTGCGCTGCGTGGCGAGGGCTTCCTGCAGCGCAAGGTCGGCATCGCGCATGGCCTTGTCGTTGATGGCCGCGCCGCTGTCGATCTCGCGCAGCCGCAGCGCCAGCACTTCGGCCGACAGGCGTTGTTCCTCGTTCTTCAGGTCCTGGAAGCGCCGCGCCTGGTTGGCCTGGCGGGTCAGGTGGCGGATCTGCTTGTCGACCTCGTCGCGCAGGTCCTGCAGGCGCTCCATGTTCTCGCGCGTGTCGGCGACGCGGGTTTCGGTCTCGCGCCGGCGCTCCTTGTAGCGCGAGATGCCGGCGGCCTCCTCGACGAAGGCGCGCATGTCGTCCGAGCGCGCCTCGATGACGCGCGAGATCATGCCCTGCTCGATGATGGCGTAGCTGCGCGAGCCCAGGCCGGTGCCCAGGAACAGCGTGGTGATGTCCTTGCGGCGGCAGCGCGAGCCGTTGATGAAATAGGCCGAATTGCCATCGCGCGAGACCACGCGCTTCAGCGAGATCTCGGCGTAGTTGGCATAGGAGCCGCCGATCTTGCCATCGCTGTTGTCGAACACCAGCTCGACCGAGGCGGTGCCCACCGGCCGGCGGCCCCCGGAACCGTTGAAGATCACGTCGGTCATCGATTCGCCGCGCAGGTGGCGCGCCGACAGCTCGCCCATGACCCAGCGCACCGCGTCGATGATGTTGGACTTGCCGCAGCCGTTTGGACCCACCACACCGGTGAGGTTGGTGGCAAAGGGCACGGCGGTGGGCTCGACGAAGGATTTGAATCCGGCGAGCTTGACTCGGGTCAGGCGCATCTTGTTGTAAGCAGGGTCCGGCGGACTTGTCGAAGCGGCCTAGTGTAGATTAGTTGTCACGATCATGAGCACCCAGCCCGCAACGTCCATCGAGACCTTCCCCAACCCGCAGCCGCAGCGTGACTACACCATCCGCATGACGATGCCGGAGTTCACCTGCCTGTGCCCGAAGACCGGCCAGCCGGATTTCGCCACGCTGAAACTCGAATATGTGCCCGACCAGCAATGCGTCGAGCTGAAATCGCTGAAACTGTACCTCTGGTCGTTCCGCAACCGCGGCTGCTTCCACGAGGCAGTCACCAACGAGATCCTCGACCACCTGGCCGGCGCCACCGCACCGCGGTTCATGCGCCTTACCGCCGAGTTCTACGTGCGGGGCGGAATCTACACCACCGTGGTCGCCGAGCATGCAAAAAGCGGCTGGCAGGCGCCCGCCGAAGTGCGGCTGCCGTGAGGGCCTTTCCGGCACCCCTGTACACCCCCGGAAGGGCTTGTATAATCCCGCGTCCTTTTCGTAGGCCCTAGGACGACGGGAGCCGAAAATGGCGGCAAAGAAGACCGCGACCAAAGCCACCAAGCCGAAGAAGCCGGCAGCAGCCAGGTCTGCTGCCGCGACACCGAAGGGCGCCAGGAAGGCCGCGACCCCGAAGAAGCCTGTCAAGGCCGCACCGGCCAGCCGGGCTTCCACTGCCACCGCCAGGACGGCAACGGCGCGACGCGCCAACCACGAAGCCGAGGAAGCCGCCATTCCCGTGATCACCGACAATCTCCACGACGCTGCCAGCCGCGGCGGTGCCTACGATCCGGCCGACGAGGGCGACAACGACACCCTGCTGTCCGGTCCGCGCAATGTACAGCCGTACATCGTCAAGCGCGGCGAGCAGTACATGAGCAAGGAACAGCTCGATCATTTCCGCACCATCCTGCAGACCTGGAAGCACGACCTGATGCTCGAGGTCGACCGCACCGTCTCGCACATGAAAGACGAGGCGGCGAACTTCCCCGACCCGAACGACCGCGCCACGCAGGAAGAGGAATTCAGCCTCGAGCTGCGCACGCGCGATCGCGAGCGCAAGCTGATCCGCAAGATCGACGAGGCGCTGGCGCGCATCGAGGATGGCAGCTACGGCTACTGCCTCGAGACCGGCGAGCCCATCGGCGTGAAACGCCTGGAAGCCCGCCCGGTGGCGACGCTGTCGATCGAGGCGCAGGAGCGGCGCGAACGCCGTGAAAAGCAGTACGGCGACCGGGACGACCGCTACCGCTGACCTGGCGCGGGCGCCCCGCCGCGGGCGCTTCGCACCTTCCCCGAACGGCCTCCTGCACAAGGGCTCGCTGCTGGCCGCAGTGGCGAGCTGGCTGGACGCGCGCGCGCAGCGCGGCGCATGGCTGGTGCGCATCGAAGACCTGGACCTGCCGCGCGTGGTCCCCGGCGCCGATGCCGCGATGCTGGCCACGCTGGCGCGCTTCGGCCTCGTTTCAGACGAGCCGTTGCTGTATCAGTCGACACGGTTCCCCGCCTATCGCGCAGCATTGCAGGCCCTGATCAGGACGGGCCATGCCTACCGCTGCCTGTGCCCGCGCGGCGCGCGCAACGGCGGACGCTGCCGCTGCCGTGAGCTGGCATTGCAGGGCGATGAGGGCGTGTGGCGCCTGCGCCTCGCAGACGACCCGATCGTGTTCGAGGACGCGATCCAGGGCCGCTGTTCCTATGCCACCACGCTGATCGGCGACCCGGTGCTGCTGCGCCGGGACGGGCTGGCTGCCTATCAGCTGGCAGTGGTGGTGGATGATGCCTTCCAGGGCATTACCGACGTGGTGCGGGGCGCAGACCTGCTGGAGAGCACCGCATGGCAGGTCGCCATCGGCGCGGCGCTGGGCTGCCCTGTGCCGCGCTACATGCATGTGCCGCTGCTGACCGAGCCGGACGGCAGCAAACTGGCCAAGTCCCGCCGCTCGCTGCCCATACAGCATCTGGAGCCCCCCGCAACGCTGGCCGAGACCCTCCTGCTTCTGGGGATTCCGCTACCCCCGGAACTGAAGACTGCCAGGGTCAGTGACATGTTGCGCTGGTCCGTGCAACACTGGAGCCCTGAGCGAATCCGTGGCCAGCGCTCGATCGCGCTGCCGGATTGACATATCGTGGCAGCGAACGGCGCCTTTTCCGCACGGCAGCGGCATGAGGGGATCGGGATGAGCGAGCCCAGGGTCGTCAAGAAATATCCGAACCGGCGTCTCTATGACACTGTCGAGAGCCGCTACATCACGCTGGCCGACATCCGCCGGCTGGTGGTCGACCGGGTCGACTTTGTCGTCATCGACAAGAAAAGCCAGGCCGACATCACGCGCAGCATCCTGCTGCAGGTGATCGCCGAACAGGAACACGGCAGCCAGCCGATGATGAGCCGCGAGTTCCTCTCGCAGGTGATCCGCAGCTATGGCACGCCGGTGCAGAGTGGCATGGCCGGATACCTCGAGCAGTCGGTGCGGCAGTTCCCGAACGGACCAAACGGCGATGGCGCCGGCATCGCGGCGAGCTAGCTAGTCGAAGTCGAAGCTGTAGATCAGGTCCAGCGCCGTCGCCTCGCCCGACTCGCCGCGCAGCGTGAAGCGGCGCGTGATGTCGTAGAAGATGTACAGCGTGCTGGCCGCGCCCGACAGGCCTGCTTCATAGGTGAGGTACAGCTGGTCGGAAATGCGCTTGCCCACCGACACGCCCGAATCACCCAGGCCAAGTTCATCCACGCCGAGGTCATCGGCGAGGCTGCCCACTGCGCGGCCGGCCAGCAGGCTCAGCGCCGCGCGCTGGACCGATGTGCCCTCGCCGCCGCCGATGGCGGTGGGACGACCCAGCACCACCCAGGAAAGTTTTTCCGCCTCGGGCAGCGGCGGGTCTGAATACAGTTCCACCTGCGGCGCGCGCAATGTGCCGGTGACACGAACGCCGGCGCGCACCTCGATCTCCGGCCGGATCGCGAGCAGGTTCAGCGACGGATTCTCGTAGGAGCCGTTGAAGGCCACCTCGCCGGTCTCGACGTTCAGCGCCTGGCCCCATGCGCGGTAACGGCCCTCGTCGGTGCGCACCTCGCCGAACACACTGAAGGGCTGGTCCGGCAGCGGCGAGCTGCGCACCGTGAGTTCACCTTCGAGCCGTGTGGTGATGCCATAGCCATGCAGCGCAAGGTCGCGGCCCAGGTCGAGCTGGATCTCGAGGTCCATCGGCTGCGTCGATTCGAGCTGGCCGCTGCCTTCGGCCAGGGTGCCCACTTCGATGAGCTCGAGCGGATCATCGTCGCGCACGATGATGACGTCATCACCCAGCGTCGGCGCGCCCGCATCCGGCAGCAGGATGGTGGCACGATCCACCGCAAGGTCGCCGCGCACGCGCAGCGCGCCTTCGTCAAGCGCCGCCGAAAGCTCGCCGCTGAGCGTCAGCTGCCGGTCGTTGCGCACCAGCACCTGCATGCGTTCCAGGTTCGCGCGCAGGTCCATCGCGATGCCGGTCTGGCCGGGGCCGGCCGCCTGCACTCCACTCCAGTCGATGCGCCCTTCGGCGCGCATGCGTCCGCGCGCCGAGGGAGCCGGCGTGCGGTTGCCGCTGAGGCCGGAGATGTAGGCGCTGCTGCCGGTGCCGCCCTGGAACACCAGTTCTTCGAGCGTCAGCCGCTGGCCCGACAGCGCGGCGCGCAGCGTGCCATCGTGCAGCTCGACGCCATCGAGCACCGAGCGCACATTCAGACGCCGGCCGTTGATGGGACCGCTCAGCAGCGGCCGCTGCACCGTGCCTTCGAGCGTCAGGTCGGCCTGGATCTCGCCCTGCAGTCGCCAGCCCGGCGGCGTGAGGATGCCCCACATGGCCAGCTCCTGCAGCCGCGCATCGAGGTTGCCGGCCACCGGGGTTTGCGGATCGAGCCGCCATCCCTCGCCGGACTGCGTGAGACGTGTGCTGGCCCGCGCCTCGATCACGCCGGCACGCGAGGTATCCCAGTCGAGCGCCACGGCCACCTCATCGGCACTGGAATCCACCCGGACTTCGATGGCGCGGATGCCGGCGGTGACGCGATCCGCCGGATCGACGCTGGCCGTGTTGCCGGTGATGGCCTCCTCGCCCAGCAGCCACAGGTCGCCGGATTCGCGCTGCACATGGGCATGCACCTCCAGCTGCTCGTCGAGCAGGAAGTTCCATTCACCACGCAGCATCAGGTCCGTGCCGAGACCCACCGCCTGCAGGCGGCCGGTGCCGAACTCATCGCGCAGTAAATCCAGCCATGCCGGCTGGATTCCTGCGATGGTGCCGCGGCTCTGCAGGCGGGTTTCACCGGCAGCAGTGCGGCGCAGCTGCAGCGGCTCCCATGCGATCGACAGGGGCTGCGTCGTGGCCGGCGCCGTCAGCGACAGCTCGCCGGCGGTACTGCGCAGCTGCAGTTCATCGCCGGTGCCGATCTCCACCACCAGTCCATCGGCCAGTGCCAGGCGCCAGGGCTGCGGGTTCTCCGGCAGCGTGGCGTCCACCGACATGCGTTCGAACTGCAGCTGCCATCCGGGAATGGAGGCGTCTTCGGCGTCATGCTGCATCTGGATGCGCACATCCATCGTGGCTGCGCGTTCACCGGCCTGCAGGCTGCCGCCCATCGACAGCGATGCGGCGGCGAGGTTGCCGGCCAGATGCGCATCCACTGCGGTGAGTTCGAAATCGGACAGCGCGGAAGCCGTGGCGGCGTCCGGCCCGTCTGCAGCGATCGGTTCAGCTGCAGGACTGCCTTCATCGGTGGCCGTGGATGCCCCGGACATCTGGAAGCGCAGCCGCTCGCTGGCCAGGCGCGCATCCACTGCCAGCTGCGGATGGCGTCCCGGATCGGCCAGGCCCTCGCGCCACTGCTGCCAGCCACCCTGCCACTGGGCGTCGAAGGCAGCCGCGCCCTCGGCCTGCATGGCCGGCAGTCGTTCGCCGACCAGCGGCAGGTCGTGCAGCCAGCCCAGCATCTCGGCTGCCGAATCCAGCTGCACCGACAAGGTGCCGCCGCCGGAACGCTGGCGCATCGTGGCGTCTGCCTGCAGGGACAGGCCCGGCGCCTGCGCGCTCAGGTGGGCCTCGATCGAGGCCAGATCCGGCAGCGCGATGTCGACGCGCTCGCCTTCGATCTGCGCGCCGAGCGCATCGATGTCGATGCGCGTGACCTGCAGCCGCGTGGGCGACCAGCTGCCCGTGGCGCGCACGTTGCGGATGTCCCACGGGTCGGCGGCGACGTCGCCGTTCTGGCTGGTGGTGCCCGCCCCGGCCGTGCCGATGTCGGCATCGAAGTCGACGCGGCGGTCCAGTTCGCCGGCCACGCGCAGCGTGCCGGACAGCGCCGGCGCATTGCCATTGGCCAGCTCCTCGTGGATGGCCGCCATCTGCAGGCTGCGCAGCTGCGCATCGACCTGCAGCGCGCGCGTTTCAGGTGCGAACTCGCCGCTGACCTCGAGACTGCCTTCGGCGATGGCCATCCGCAGCATGCGGGCCTGCCACGCCGCCGGTGTCACATGCAGCCTGCCGGTCACACTTTCCACCGGCAGCAGTTCTGCATCCAGCCGACCGGGGCGTGCATTGCGCAGGTCTGCATTGGCCTGCCAGCCGGTGACACCCGGATCCTCCAGCGGTGCAAGATCGAGCCCGCCGCCCAGGTCCGTCATCGGCAGGCTGCCCATCAGATGCGCAAGGTTCACCTGCTGCAGCTGCAATTGCAGCCGCGCCTGGTTCAGACCCTCCCGTGGCAAGGTGCCGGTGAGCGACACCGTGCCGGCCGGATCACCGGCAAGCGTGAGTTCGGCGGACCGGATGTCGATCCCCTGCGGCGTCAGCTGTGCACTGGCATTCACGGCTTGCAGCGGCAGGCGGCTTTCATCCCAGGGGCCCGCCGCGCCATTGCGCAGCGCCAGCGTGAAATCCCAGGATTCGGCCGCGCCGGATACCGGCCGCACCTCGGCGTCGCCGGCCAGCAGCGTCAGCGGCACCGCGGGGTGGAAGGCGCCGGCATTGAGGCGATTGGCGCGCAGCTGCAGGGCCTCCACCGGCTGCGCACGCCAGGGATGCAGCGTGGCGCGCGCGTAGAGCTGCGCCAGCTCCGAAGGAGCCTGCGGATCATCCTCGAGCGTGGTGCGCAATGCGGCCAGTTCTCCGAGCAGGTTCGCCGCATCAGGGCTTGCGGCATCGGCCGGCTGTTCGCGCGCATCCAGCGCCACATCGATGCGGGCCGCATCACCGCCCGCCAGCGAGCCCTGCGCTTCCGCATGCAGCAGCATCGCCATCGGCACCTGCGGCGACAGGTCGCGCAGCGATGCGGCCAGCCTTGCCGACAGCGCAAGGCTCTGCGCATGCAGGCTGGCTTCGGCCTGCAGGCGGCTTTCACCATGCGCCAGGCTCTGCAGGCGCAGCGCGTGCTCTACATCATCGTAGGTGTAGCGGGCGCGCACGTCCTCGATCAGGTAGCGGGTGGTGGCGCCCTGCCCGTCGTCGAGCGCAATCCCGAACTGCGCCACTTCCACCGGCAGGTCCACGCGCACCGGCAGCGTGAACTCGTCGGGCATGCGGAAAGGTTCGCCGGGTGGCTGCGGTTCCGGTTGGGGCGAAATGAGCAACTCTATGCGTTCGACGCGCAGGCGATCGACCTGAAGCTGGTCGTCGAACAGCGCCCGCAGCATCCAGTCCAGCTGCAGATCCTCGATGACGAGGCTGGTGCCAGGCCGGCTCCACTGCAACTGCCCGATGCGCCCGCCGCGCGCGATCGAGCCGGTCACGTCCGCATATTCCAGGCTCTGCTCCGCCGGCAGGAAACGCGCGGCCAGTGCCAGCGCCTGCCGCAGCGAGTTGTCACTGCCGATCCACAGCCACAGCACCAGCACCAGCAGCAACGGCAGGCCGACCAGCACACCGGCCAGCCACCAGGGCCAGCGCCGGCGCCGGCGCGCCGGCGGCGAAGGTGTGGACTGCATTTCCGGTGCCGGTGCGTTCATGGCGGTCAGAACTGGAAGCCGACGCGCAGGTGAATGCGCCATTTGCTGGTGCGGGTGCCATAGGCTGCATCCAGCTGCAGCGGACCCACAGGTCCTGCCCAGCGCAGCCCTGCGCCAACGCCGGTGTGCCATTCGGCATCGCCGGGCTCATCCGCGGCCGCACCGGAATCCACGAACACGGCATGCTCGAAGCTGCGTGCATCGCCGAACAATGTCAGCGGCCGCTGCCACTCGATGCTGCCCATGGCCATGTAGCGCGCGCCATACACGCTGCCGTCGTCGAAGCGGTTGCCGATGCTCTGGAAGGAATAACCCCGCACGGTGTTGTCGCCGCCGGTGAGGAACAGCAGGCGCACCGGGATGTCCACATTGTCCTTCGCCTCGATGGCACCGGCCTCGGCGCGCAGCGCGATGCGATTGCGCTTGCCGGCCGCGTTGCGACCGCCGAACGGAAACAGCTGCAGGCCGCGCAACCTGACGCGCACGAATGGATCACGCTGCGGGGTGAGCGTGTAGCCGAGGCCGCCCTCGATGCCATAGCCGCGGCCGCTGGTCGGGTTCAGGTCATCGTCGAAATAGCGGCCAGTCCAGTGATAGTTGCCGATGACCGAGGAACTCGCGGCCGGCGCCACGCCCGGTCCGCTGGCGTTGCTGGCGTCATAGCGCAAGAAATAGCGGCGCTCGGTGCGTTCCACCATGCGCATGCGGCCGCCCGTCAGCGACAGGCTGTTGGCGCGGAAGTCGCCAAATCCGGAGCGGTCCAGCTCCAGGCCCGTGTACCAGGCCCAGCCTGATTCCACCGGCATGTCGGTCCATTGCGTGGACAGGGACTGCGCCTGCGTGCCGACATCCGCCTCGTTCACTGCACGCCAGCGCAACGGCCACATGCGGTTGTGGATGTGATCCACCGACAGCCGCTCGCCGGCATCGGTGCTGTAGCCCAGGCCGAACACGACGCGCTGCTCCTTCGCCTCGCGCAGCTGCGCGATCACCTTCGCCGCCTCTGGGTCGTCGCCCTCGGTGTCGAGCATCAGGAAGGCCGAATCGAAGTAGCCGCTGCTGACCAGCCGCTGCTGCGAATCCATCAGTGCTTCCTCGCTGTATTCCTCGCCGGTGGGAATGCGCGCGATGTTGCGGATGCCCTGCGCGTCATAGCGCTCCACGCCCTGCAGTTCCAGTTCGCCGAAGCGATACAGCGGCCCAGCGTCAAAGGTAATGAACAGCCGCGCCTCGGCCGAATCGGCATTGACCACCGCGCGGCTCTCGGCGATGCGCGCGGTGGGATAGCGCTCGCGCTGCAGCACGCGCAGGCCCTCGGTGCGCGAGGTATCCCATTCCTGCTGCGTGAAACCATCGCCCTCCTCCAGCAGCCAGTCGCGCCGGATGATGCGCCGCTGGCCGGCGCTGGCCGGTTCACTGTTGGCCGGCTCGGCGAATTCGATGGACACCTGCTCGACCCGTGCGGCGCCCCCGGTGTCCACGTCCATTACGATGCGTCGCGGATCACCGGGTTCTTCCGGTTCCTGCATCGACACCTCGATGCGGGGGTCGAAGTAGCCCTGCGCGGCCAGCAGGTCGCGGGCATTCTCGTCGGCGGCACCCAGCAGCCGCCGCAGCTCGTTGGCCTGCAGGTCGGTGAACTCGGCGAAACGCTGCAACTCCATGTGGCGCTCGAGATGGCGCGCCATCGAACGGTTGGCACTGCGCACATCGAGGCGGAACGATACCGCGGCATCCGGCGGCTCGATGGTTTCGGGGGATTCCTCGTCCGGCGCGGACTGCGAACCGGAGGACGCACAGCCGGCCAGCAGCGCGGCCGCCAGCAGCATGCAGGTGAGGGGTGGGCCCCAGGTTATCTGGTGATGTAATGCCACCCGTGGTCCACTCCAGGCCGAACCGAACTCCGGGATCAGGCTACTGGCGTGCCTGCAATGGGGTCAACGGCGCGGACCCGCGGTTCAGGACGGCGCTTTCCTACAGCGGGTGAACGCGGATGGGCGCCGTCAGGACACCCATCCGCAATCGGTCAGCTCTCGACGTTGCGCATCGACAGGCGCACGCGGCCCTGCCGGTCGACCTCGAGCACCTTCACGCGCACCACATCGCCTTCCTTGAGCTTGTCGCCGACTTTCTCGACGCGCTCATCGGAAATCTGCGAGATGTGCACCAGGCCATCGCGGCCCGGCAGGATGGTGACGAAGGCGCCGAAGTCCATCAGGCGCGCGACGCGGCCCTCGTAGATGCGACCCACTTCGACATCGGCCGTGATCAGCTCGATGCGACTCTGCGCCTCGCGGCCGGCGGCGCCGCTGACCGAGGCGATCTTCACCGTGCCATCGTTCTCGATGTCGATGGTGGTGCCGGTTTCCTCGGTGATCTGGCGAATCACCGCACCGCCCTTGCCGATCACGTCGCGGATCTTCTCCGGGTCGATCTTCAGCGTGATGATGGACGGCGCCCACTCGCTCATGCGGGCGCGCGGTGCGGCCAGCACATTGTTCATCTCGCCAAGGATGTGCTGGCGGCCGGCATGGGCCTGCTCCAGCGCCACCTTCATGATCTCCGGCGTGATGCCCTCGACCTTGATGTCCATCTGCAGCGCGGTGATGCCATTGGCCGTGCCTGCGACCTTGAAATCCATGTCGCCCAGGTGGTCTTCGTCGCCGAGGATGTCGGTGAGCACCTTGAAGCGGTTGCCTTCGAGCACCAGGCCCATCGCAACGCCGGCCACCGGCGCCTTGATCGGCACGCCGGCATCCATCAGCGCAAGGCTGGTGCCGCACACCGAGGCCATCGACGAGGAGCCGTTGGACTCCAGGATCTCGGACACCACGCGCATCACATAGGAGAACTCTTCCATCGTCGGCAGCACGGCCGAGATGCCGCGGCGCGCCAGGTTGCCGTGGCCGATCTCGCGACGCTTCGGCGAACCCATCATGCCGGTCTCGCCCACCGAGTACGGCGGGAAGTTGTAATGCAGCATGAACGGTTCGCGACGCTCGCCCGCGAGCGCGTCGATGATCTGCGCATCGCGCGAGGTGCCCAGCGTGACCGTGACCAGCGCCTGGGTCTCGCCGCGGGTGAAGATGGCCGAGCCATGCGTGCGCGGCAGCGTGCCGGCCTTGATGTTGATCGGGCGCACTGTCTGGTGATCGCGCCCGTCGATGCGCGGCTCGCCATTGAGGATGCGCTCGCGCACGATGCGGCTTTCCAGGTTGAACACCTGCGTGGCCACGTCCTGCGCGCTCCACTTCGGCGCGCCATCCACCTGCGGAATGGCGGCGGTCAGCGCGGCCTTGATCTCGGCGATGCGGCCATAGCGCTCCTGCTTGGCAGTGATGCGATAGGCATCGGACAGCGGGCCTTCGGCCTGCTGCTTCACGAAGCTGACCAGCTCGGCGTCGGCAGCCGCGTGCTTCCAGTCCCAGCGCGGCTTGCCGGCTTCGGCGACCAGCTTGTTGATGGCCTCGATGGCCACCTGCATCTGTTCGTGGCCGAACACCACCGAGCCCAGCATCACGTCTTCGGGCAGGCTGTCGGCTTCGGACTCGACCATCAGCACCGCACCGGCGGTGCCGGCGACGACGAGGTCGAGGCGCGAGTCTTCCAGTTCCTTCTTGGTCGGGTTCAGCAGGTACTTCCCGTCCTTGTAGCCGACGCGCGCGGCGGCGATGGGACCTGCGAACGGCACGCCCGACAGCGCCAGCGCGGCCGATGCGCCCAGCAGCGAGGGAATGTCGGCCGGGATGTCCGGATCGAGCGAGATGACGGTGGCCACCACCTGCACCTCGTTGAAGAAGCCATCCGGGAACAGCGGTCGGATCGGCCGGTCGATCAGGCGCGAGATCAGCGTCTCGGATTCGCTGGGACGGCCCTCGCGGCGGAAGAAACCACCGGGGATGCGGCCCGCGGCATAGGTCTTTTCCTGGTAGTTGACCGTCAGCGGGAAGAATTCCTTGCCCGGCTGCGCCTGCTTGCGCGCCACGGCGGTGACCAGCACCACGGTGTCGCCCATCGAAACGACGACGGCGCCATCGGCGAGGCGGGCCAGTTCACCGGTTTCGAGCGTGACTGTCTGGGAACCGAACTGGAAGGATTGCTTGGCGATGCTCACGGATGACCTCGTACTTGCGATGCGAATGCGGGCACCATGAGACGGCGCCCATAACAAACGGGCCGCGCGGTGTGTGTGACTGCGCGGCCCGTGGGCTCGTCGATCAGCGGCGGAGACCCAGCCGCTCGACGACTTCCTGGTACTTCTGCGGTTTGGTCGACTTCAGGTAGTCCAGCAGCTTGCGGCGCTGGTTCACCATCTTCACCAGCCCGCGGCGGGAAGCATGGTCGCCCTTGTGGGAACTGAAATGACCGCCGAGGCTGTTGATGCGCTCGGACAGCAGTGCAATCTGCACCTCAGGAGAGCCCGTGTCATTCGCGTCGCGGCCGTACTGGTTCAGGATGCCGCGCTTCTGTTCGGTCGATAGTGCCATTGAGTGCTTGTCTTGATCTGTCTCTTGGAAAGCGCGGCATTCTACGCGTGCCACCCTCGCCCCCTCAAGTCGGGTTTGCTCAATCGTTGAACAGCCGCACCGGCTTCAGCCTCTGGCCGCCCTGCTCGACCATGCCGATGCCCAGGAAGCGTTCGGACGGTCCATAGACCCGCACCAGCCCGTCGGCGCAGGCCGCCGGCCCTGCCGCGGGCACGCCCTGGCCCTGCCGCAGGCGGGTTGCGCGCTCGCGCTCCAGGACCACCACGGGCAGTTGCGGCAACGCGGCATCCGGCGCCAGCAGCGGCACGGCGCCGGCGGCGGCCTCCACCTGCTCCAGCGACACCAGATCACCGGGCGGAAACGGCGCCACGGCACTGCGACGGAGGGCGCTCAGGTGGGCGCAGCTGCCCATCGACTGGGCGAGGTCCTCGGCCAGGGTGCGCACATAGGTGCCCTTCGAGCAGCGCACCCGCAGGCTGGCTTCGCGGCCGCTGACGGCCAGCAGTTCCAGCTCGCGGATGGTGACCGGGCGCGCCTCGCGTTCCACCTCGATGCCCTGGCGGGCCAGGCGGTACAGCGGCTGGCCGTCGCGCTTCAGCGCCGAGTACATCGGCGGCACCTGGGCGATGGTGCCGAGGTATTGCGGGATGGCCGCCTCGAGCGCTGCGGCAAGATCGGCGGGAACCTCGCAGGTCTCCACCGCCTCGCCCTCGGCATCGCCGGTGGAGGTGCGCTCGCCGAAGCGCGCGGTGAAGGTGTATTCCTTGTCGCCCTCGAGCAGGTAGCCGGCCACCTTGGTGGCCTCGCCGAGGCAGATGGGCAGCATGCCGGTGGCCAGGGGATCGAGGCTGCCGGTGTGCCCGGCTTTCTCGCGGCCGAAGGCGCGCCGCACGCGCTGCACGGCGGCGTTGGAACTCAAGCCGCGCGGCTTGTCGAGCAGCAGGATTCCATGCGGCATGATGTTCCCTTCACGCAGCGTTTCGCGCGCATCGATGACCAGACGGATTGCAGGTTAGCACGCAGCCGCGCAAGGCTTCGCGTCCTGGCGGACTTCAGGATCTGTCGCGCGGCTTGTTTGCGGAGTCAATCAGCGCATTCAGGCGCGCCGCCCGCTCGAAGGTGTCATCGGCGATGAATTCCAGCCGCGGCGCATGGCGCAGGCTGGCGCGCCGGCCCACCTCGCCGCGCAGGAATCCGGCCGCGGCCGCCAGACCCTCCTGCATGCCGGGCGGAGGTTCCACGCCACCGAAGGGCACATAGAACACACGCGCCACGGAAAGGTCGGGTGCCAGCTTCACCTGTGTGACCGTCACCGGCCCCACGCGCGGGTCCTTGACCTCGCGCGCGATCAGTTCGGCCAGCACCCGCTGCACTTGTGACTCGATGCGTACCAGCCTGCCGCCGCCGGGAGAGGACTTCTGCGCCATCGCGTCAGATCGTGCGCGCCACTTCGACGCGCGAGAAGCACTCGATCTGGTCATTCACGCGCACGTCCTGGTAGTTCTTCACGCCGATGCCGCACTCGGTGCCGGCACGCACCTCGTTGACATCGTCCTTGAAGCGCCGCAGCGATTCGAGCGCACCCTCGAAGATCACCACGTTGTCGCGCAGCACGCGGATCGGATTGTTGCGCTTCACCGCGCCCTCGATCACCAGGCAGCCGGCGACCACGCCGAACTTGCTGGAGCGGAACACCTCGCGCACCTGCGCCACGCCCACGATCTGCTCCTTGATCTCGGGTGCGAGCATGCCGCTCATCACCTGGCGCAGGTCGTCGATGGCCTCGTAGATGATGCTGTAGTAGCGCACCTCGACGCCGGTCTCCTTCATCGCCTCGCGCGCGCCGGAGTCGGCACGCACATTGAAGCCGATCACGCGGGCCTTCGAGGCCGCCGCGAGCTGGATGTCCGACTCGGTGATGCCGCCGACATTCGCGCCCAGCACCTTGACGCTGACCTCGTCGGTGGACAGCTTGGTGAGCGCGTCGCGCAGCGCCTCGGCGCTGCCCTGCACGTCGGTCTT
>CAYQJU010000020.1:0-45605 GCA_964417875.1 uncultured Steroidobacteraceae bacterium | reverse complement strand
GTTCGGCACGCTGCATACCAGTTCCGCCGCGAAGACCATCGACCGTGTCGTCGACGTGTTCCCAGCGGCCGAAAAGGAGATGGTGCGCTCGATGCTGTCCGAGTCGCTGCGCGCGGTGATCTCGCAGACGCTGCTGAAGAAGATCGGTGGTGGCCGCGTCGCGGCGCACGAGATCATGATCGGCACCCCTGCCATCCGCAACCTGATCCGCGAGGGCAAGATCGCGCAGATGTATTCGGCCATCCAGACCGGCCAGGCGCAGGGCATGCAGACGCTCGACCAGTGCCTGCAGGAGCTGGTGGCCAAGGGCATCGTGAGCAAGGAAGAGGCCCGTTACAAGGCGCAGAACAAGGACGCGATGTAAGCCGGCTTGCAGGCAGGCGCCACCCGGCGCCTGCGCAGGCGGCAAGCGAGAAGGTCTTCAGACATGGAACGCGAACAAGCCATCAAGCTGATCCAGGACCTGCTGCGCAGGCTGGTCGAGCGCAAGGGATCTGACCTCTTCATCACTGCAGGGTTCCCGCCGGCGGTGAAGATCGATGGAGAGATCCGGCCGCAGACCGAGCGCGCACTGACCGCCGAGCAGGCCGCGACCCTGGTGCGCGCCATCATGAACGACCGCCAGACGCGCGAGTTCGACGCCACCAAGGAGTGCAACTTCGCCATTGCGCCGCCGGGCATCGGTCGCTTCCGCGTCAGTGCCTTCATGCAGCAGGGACAGGTGGGCTGCGTGATCCGCATGATCAATGCCACCATCCCGTCGTTCGAAGAGCTGGACCTGCCGCCCGTGCTGAAAGACGTGGTGATGTCCAAGCGTGGCCTGGTGCTGCTGGTGGGCGGCACCGGCTCGGGCAAGTCCACGACGCTGGCGGCGATGGTCGGCTATCGCAATGCCAACACGCGCGGCCACATCATCACCATCGAAGACCCGGTGGAATACATCCATCCGCACAAGGGCTGCGTGGTCACGCACCGCGAGGTGGGCGTGGACACCGACAACTGGCATGCGGCGCTGAAGAACACACTGCGCCAGGCGCCGGATGTGATCCTGATCGGCGAGATCCGCGATCGGGAGACGATGGAATATGGCATCCAGTTTGCCGAGACCGGCCACCTGGTGCTGGCCACGCTGCACGCCAACAGCGCCAACCAGGCGCTGGACCGCATCATCAACTTCTTCCCCGAAGAAAAGCGCGAGCAGCTGCTGATGGACCTGTCGCTGAACATCCGCGGCATGATCTCGCAGCGCCTGATTCCGCGCGAGGGCGGCGGACGCGTTGCCGCCACCGAGATCCTGCTTCATTCGCCGCTGATCCAGGACCTGATCTTCAAGGGCGAGGTGCACAAGATCAAGGAAGTGATGGCGCGCTCGAACCGCATCGGCATGAAGACCTTCGACCAGTGCCTGTTCGAGCTGTACGAGTCCGCCTACATCTCCTATGACGAGGCCATCCGCAACGCCGACTCGAAGAACGAACTGCGGCTGCGCGTGAAGCTGGAGAGCAAGCGCGAGCTGCGCCAGGGCGATGACGCCGGCCTCTCGCTGATGGAAGACGAGAACGCGGGGCACTCATTGTGACCGAGCGCGACGTGAAGCCCGGCGACACCGGCAAGAACGCCGAGATCGAGGAGTTCCGCGTCGGCGCCACGTCCAGCGGCGGCGGCTTCAAGACCCGGCCGCTGTTCAAGCTGATGGTCGAGAAGCGCGCCTCGGACCTGTTCTTCACCTCGAACGCGCCGATCAAGATCAAGATCGAGGGCCAGATCCACGCCATCAACAAGCAGGTCCTGAGCCCCGATGCCGTGCGCGCCGCCGCGTTCAGCCTGATGACGCCGGAGCAGATCGAATATTTCCAGCGCGAGCTGGAGATCGATTTTGCGATCTCGGAGCCGGGGCTGGGGCGCTTCCGCTGCGCGATCTTCTACCAGCGCGGTTTCCCGGCCATGGTGATGCGCTACATCACCGCCGACATGCCGCGACTGGAGCAGCTGGGGCTCCCCGACACCTTGAACGAACTGGCGCGGCTGAAGCGCGGGCTGATCCTGATGGTGGGTGCCACCGGCTCGGGCAAGTCCACGACGCTCGCGGCGATGATCAACTACCGCAACGAGAACTTCTCGGACCACATCATCACGATCGAGGATCCGATCGAGTTCCTGCACACCAACAAGCGCTCCATCATCAACCAGCGCGAGGTGGGGCTCGACACCAAGACCTATTCACGCGCGCTGAAGGGCGCGATGCGCGCCGCGCCAGACGTGATCCTGATCGGCGAGATCCGCGACCGCGAGAGCATGGAGGCGGCCATCAGCCTGGCCGGCACCGGCCACCTGGTGCTGGCGACCCTGCATGCCAACAACTGTGCCGAGACACTCGACCGCATCATCAACATGTTCCCGCACCAGCAGCATCCGCAGATCCTGCTCGACCTGTCGCAGTACCTGCGGGCCATCATCGCGCAGCGCCTGGTGCCCGGCGCCGACGGCCGCCGCGCGGCCGCGGTCGAGATCATGCTGAACACGCCGCACATCAGCGACCTGATCCGCAAGGGCGATGTCAGCACCATCAAGGAAGCCATCCAGTCCAGCGGCGAGAAGGGCATCCAGAGCTTCGATAACTCGCTGGTCGAGCTCTACAAGGCCGGTCGCGTGACGATGGACGATGCGCTGGCCAATGCGGATTCGCGCACGAACCTGGAGGCGCGGATCAATTTCGGCTGAGGGGCGGGCGCGGCGCCGCCGGAGCGGTGGCTACTGCTCCGGCCCCACCCAGCCGCCACCCAGCGCCACATACAGGTTCACCGCCGTGTTCAGCCGCTGCAACCGCGCGCGCGACATGGCTTCCTGCGCCGAGAACAGCGAGCGCTGTGAATCGAGCACCTGCTGCAGGTTGGCCGCGCCTTCGCGGTACTCCAGGTTGGCGAGCTCCAGCGCGCGCTGCGCCTGCGCCAGCGTCGCGCGCTGGCTCTCCTCGGCGCGCTGGTTGGCAAGGGCCGTGGCCAGCGTGTCATCCACCTCTTTCAGTGCCGTGCGGATGGTCTGCGCATAGTTGATCAGCGCGATGAACTCGTTCGACTCGGCGTTGAGGATGTTGGTGCGGCGCTGCCGGAAGCTGAAGATGCCCTCGGCAATGGCCAGCGCGCCACCGACGGAATAGGTGCGCGAGTCGGTCAGCGAGAACAGTTCCTGCGAACCGGTGTTGCCGCTGGCATTCAGCGACAGCGTGACCGGGATCAGGCGGGCGCGCGCCGCGGCCAGGTTGGCGCGCACCGAGATCAGTGACATTTCCGCCGAGGCCATGTCCGGACGGCGCAGCAGCAGTTCGGAAGGGGCCCAAGGGGCGATTTCCGGCACTTCGAGCGCATCGATCGGCTCACCCGCAATGCGGAAGTCCTGCGGCGCGATGCCGAGCAGCAGTCCGAGCGTGGTCTCGGCCTGGCGCATCTGGTTCTCGAGCGGAATCAGGTTGGTGCGCTGCTGCAGCACCGTGGTGGTCTGCTGCGACAGATCGTACTGGCGCACCACGCCGTTGCGGAAGCGCACATCGACGATGCGCAGCAGTTCCTCGGCAATGGCCAGGTTTTCGCGCGCCACATTGACCTGTGAGCGGATGCCCAGCAGGTTGAAATAGGCCCGCGCGACGTTGGCGCTCAGTGTGATGCGCGCCAGTTCGGCGTCATACCGGGTGCCGATGAACGAGGCGATCTGGCTGCGATAGGTGGCCGCCTGGGCCCCGAAGAGATCGAAGTTGTAGCTGGTCGAAAGCCCCACCGAGGTCGAATCGGTGGTGGTTTCCGCAACCTGGTTGCCGCCGTTCTCGGTGCGCGAGGTGCGGGCACTGAGGCTCAGCTCCGGGAACAGGTCATCGCGGTTGCGCTGGAAATTGCGCTCTGCCTGCCGCAGCCGCTCCTCGGTGGCAATCAGGTTCGGGTTGTCGCGCAGCGCAATCTCGATGAGCTCGTTCAGCACCGGCGAGTTGAAGGACTTCCACCAGTCCTGTGCGATGGTCGCGTCCGATTCCGGCGTGACCTGCGCGTCCCAGGCTTCGGGCATGGCCACCGGGTTGTCGACAGGCCGGATGTTGTACGAGCAGCCGGCCAGCATCGCCGCCGCCACCGCGGCCGGGACCAGGTTCAGCGCGGCCCGCGGCCGCGACATGTGAATGCGGAAATTCAAGCGATCACTCCGATTGCAGGGCCACGACCGGATCGAGCAGCGCAGCCTTGCGCGCCGGCAGGAAGCCGAAGATCAGGCCGATGGCGAAGGCCGAGCTGAATGCGAGGACGACGGGGAACACGGTATAGGCCACCACCCTTTCGGTGAAGGTCTCAACGAGGAATGCGGCACCCAGGCCGAACACCACGCCCAGCAGGCCGCCGATCAGCGACACCACCAGCGCCTCGATCAGGAACTGCTGCATGATGTTGCGCGTGCGCGCACCGGTGGCCATGCGGATGCCGATCTCGCGGGTGCGCTCGGTGACGTTCACCAGCATGATGTTCATCACGCCGATGCCGCCCACCAGCAGCGAGATCGCAGCGATCGAACCCAGCAGCACCGTCATCGTGCGTTCCTGCTCGACACGGCTGTCGAGCATCGCACCCATGTTGAAGATGCGGAAGTCGACCTGCCCGTGGCGCGCGGCCAGCAGCGCGGTGATGTCATGTTCGGTCTGGGTGATCTGCTTCACGTCTTCGACGGCGATCTGCGCGCGGCTGACGAAGCGCTGGCCGGTCACGCGCAGCTGGTTGGTCTTGTAGGGAACGACCACGACCTCGTCCTGGTCCTGGCCGTTCGGCGAAGCGCCCTTGCGCTCCAGCACGCCGATCACCTGGAAGCTCAGGTTGTTCATCAGGATGAACGCCCCCAGTGGATCCTCGCCGTCGGGGAACAGCGTGTCGGCCACGGTGCGTCCGAGCACCGCGACGGGGGCGAAGTCGTTCTCGTCCGCGTCGGTGAAGAAGCTGCCCAGCGCCACGTTCCAGTTCCGCACCTCCTGGAACCGCGGCGATGTGCCGATCACCTGTGCGCGGATGTCCCGATCCTTGTAGCGGAAGGTGGCATTGCTTTCCTGGTTCGGAATCGCGGCGATGACATTGGGCACTTCCGCATTGATCGCCTCGATGTCTTCGAGCGTCAGGCTGCCCGAACCGCGGTCCCCGCCGCGCTGGTTGCCTCCGGCGCCGGGATTGACGTTCAGCAGGTTGGCGCCGAAGGAACTGATGGCATCGACCACCTGCTTCTTCGCGCCATCGCCGATGGCCAGCATGGTGATGACCGAGCCGACGCCGATCACGATGCCCAGCAGCGTCAGGAACGAGCGCAGCATGTTGGCGCGCAGTGCCCGCACCGCGTTCTTCGCGGCCTCGAAGGCCTCGGCCAGCGCGCTGATGCCGCCGGCGCGTGTGGTCCAGCTGGCCACCTTCGGCGGCCGGTTGGGAATCTGCGGGCCTGGATCGGCAACGATGTGGCCGTCCTTGATCTCGATGACGCGGCGGGCGTGGTCGGCCACTTCCTGGGCGTGCGTGATCAGGATGACGGTGTGACCCTGCGCCGACAGCTCGTCGAGCAGCTTCATCACCTCGACACCGCTCTTGCTGTCGAGCGCGCCGGTGGGTTCGTCGGCGAGGATGATCTCGCCGCCGTTCATCAGCGCGCGTGCGATCGAGACGCGCTGCTGCTGGCCTCCGGAGAGCTGCTTGGGCCGGAAGTAGATGCGCTCGGCCAGCCCGAGCCGCGACAGCAGCTGCTTCGAGCGATCATGGCGCTCGTGCAGCGGCACGCCGGCATACATGGCCGGCACTTCGACGTTCTCGGCCGCGGTGTTGGCCGAGATCAGGTTGTAGCTCTGGAAAACGAAGCCGAAGGATTCGCGGCGCAGGTCCGAGAGCTCGTCACGGTCGAAGTCCGAGACATCGCGGCCCTTGAACAGGTACTGGCCGGTGGTGGGTCGGTCGAGGCAGCCGAGGATGTTCATCATCGTCGACTTGCCCGAACCGGAAGCGCCCATGATGGCCACGAACTCGCCGGCGTAGATCTTCAGGTCGACGCCATGCAGTACCTGCGTGGCGAGGTCACCATTGAAGTACGTCTTGGTGACTCCGCGGAGCTCGATCACCGGCACCGCGGAGTCGTTCACCGTCTCGTCGCGCATCAGAACGGCCTGAAGCCGCCGCCGCGGAAGTTGTTCTGCTGCTGCTGGACCGGCGCGGCGGCAGCCTGCGTGTCGGTGCGGCCGATCACCACTTCCTCGCCTTCCTCCAGGCCCTCGAGCACCTGGCCATAGACGCGGTCGGTGACGCCGATGACCACCTGGCGCGCCTCGAGCGAGCCGTCGGCCTTCTTGACCATCACGACGCCGCGGCGCTGCTGGCCCGGGCGGTTGCCGTCGCCCTGGCGCATGCCGCCGAAACCGCCGCCCTGACCCATGCGCTGGCGGAACTGCTCCATCTGCTCCGGCGAGGGCGGCTGCCCACCCCCACCGAAGCCGCCGGGCATGCCGCCGCCCTGTGCCATGCGCTGGCGAATCTGTTCCATCTGTTCGGGGCTGGGACCCTGGCCGCCGCCGAAGCCGCCACGGGGCGGGCCATCACCGGCTCCGGCCGGCGGTGCGCCGGCGCCCGGCATGACGCTGCCGGCGGGCGCGGCACCGGCGCCATCGGCGTTCTGCGCCGTCGCCGCGTTGCGGTCGCCGCGACCCGGGCCGCCCTGCATGTTCAGGCCCATCTCGCGCGCGATCTGCTGGCCCTGCTGCAGCGCTGACATCGGCACAGTCAGCACATTGCGCGCCTCGGCCACGATGAAGAATACCTGCGCCGTCGCCGAGGGCAGCAGGTTGCCGCCTTCGTTGTCCACGTCGAACAGCACCGGGAACAGCACCACGCTGTTTTGCACCTTGGGGGTGGGCTCCCTGCGCTTGACGGTGCCATGGTAGCGGCGCTCGCTGCCGGCGCCCAGGGTGGTGAAATAGACCGGCATGCCGACAGTGACCTTGGCCACGTCGGCTTCGGATACGTCGGTGCGCACCGTCATGGTGTTGAGGTCGGCCAGGCGCAGCACGGTGGGCGCGGACTGCGAGGCGTTGATGGTCTGGCCTTCCTTCACCTCGATGCTCATCACCGTTCCGTCGATGGGCGCGACGATGCTGGTGTAGCGGAGGTTGTTGGCGTCGATGCGCATGTTCGCTTCCTGCTGGGTGATCTGCGCCTTGGACTGATCGATCTGGCGCTGCGCGTTCAGGTAGGTGGTCTCGGCGTTGGCCGCCTGCTCACGCGTGGTAGCGTCTTCGGCCAGCAAGTTCTGCTGGCGCTCATAGTCGCGCTTGGCCTTGGCCAGGTTCTCGTACTGCGTTTCAAGGCTGATCTTGGCTGCGGCCAGGCTGGCCTGCTGGGCCTCGACGCGGGCTGCGGCAGTGGTGGCATCGATGGAAGCCAGCCGGTCGCCGGCCTTCACCACATCGCCCACCTCGACGAAGATCTCCTCGATCTGGCCGGACACCTGCGCACCCACATCCACATAATCGCGCGGCTCAAGCGTGCCGGTGGCAGTCACCAGGTCTTCGATGTTGCCCATCGTCACCTGGCCGAAGATGTATTCGCTCTCGTCTTCGCTGGCGCCGAAATAGGTCCAGGCGCCATAGCCCGCCAGGGCCACCACGGCCGCCGCAATGGCGATCTTGCCGCGGCTGAAGCGGCGACGGCGGCGGGCGGATGTCGAAGGTTCGTTCATGTCTGGGTCCGTCAGGTTGGGTAAAACGGGGCGGCCGGGGGACGCTACCGTGTGAAGCGCAGGATGACCGGCGAACAAGGAAGAATTTTGGAGGCTGCCTTACACAAAATTTGCTTTATCTCCCATTACTGTTGCCGACATGGACACCCTGCAGAGCAACACCGCAAGCCCCGAAAAAGGCACGCCGGGACCCCTGCGGCGGGGATTGGACACCCTCCGCGTCAAATTGTTCCTTGCGATTGCAGGCGCCCACCTGGTGCTGGTGGCGGTGGTCTATCTCATCTACAGCTGGAGTTTCGACAAGGGACTGGTCGACTATGTGAACCAGTCGGAACAGGCGCGCCTGGTGCCCATCATTTCGCAGCTCGCCGACGGCTACCGCCAGCACCGCGACTGGACCTGGGTCACGGATGACCGCGAGCGCTGGTTCGAACTGCTGCGCGAGGTGCTCGGCTGGCGCGTCGGTCGCCGCGATGCGGTCAAGGACGGTTCGCCCCGCAGCATCATCCAGGAAGACCGGGTGCCGCGGCCCTTCGATGGCGATGAGGGACCGCTGCCGCCGATCACCTTCGACTGGCGCGTGATGCTGCTCGATGCCGACGGCAGCATCCTGATCCAGCAGCCCGGTCCGCCACAGGAAACCGAGCTGGCGGTGAAGCTGCCGATCCGCGTCGACAACCAGGTGGTGGGTTACCTGGGCTATGTGCCGCGGCTGCGCCTGGTGCAGTCGCTGGAGTCGATCACAGCGCTGCAGCAGTCGCGGCGCTTCGGCGTGATCGGCATCGGCATGCTCGCGGCGGTGTTGCTGAATGCGGCGCTGATCGCCAACTGGCTGTCACGGCGCCTGCGCGCGCTCGGACACGGCGCCACCGCGCTGGCACGCGGCGACTACAGCACGCGCATTCCGGCCCGAGGCCATGACGAGCTGGCGCGCCTGGCCGGCGACTTCAACCATCTTGCCGAAGCGCTCGAGGCGGCACGTCGCGGCCGGCAGCAATGGATCGCCGACATCGCACATGAACTGCGCACGCCGCTGACCACGCTGCGCGCCGAGATCGAGGCGGTGCAGGATGGCGTGCGGCCGCTGACCCGGACCAGCATCGATTCGGTGGCGCAAGAAGTGCATCGCCTCACGCGGCTGGTGGAGGACCTGCGCACGCTGTCGCTGTCCGACCTCGGTGCGCTCAATTACCGCAAGGGACCAGTGAACCTTGCCGACAGCATCGAGGATGCGCTCTATACCGGCCGCACGGCCATCGCGCAGGCCGGCCTCGAGGTGAACCTCGAGATGGACCGCAGCATCATCGTCGAGGCCGACGAGGACCGGCTGGCCCAGGTGTTCGCGAACCTGCTGCAGAACACGCTGCGCTACAGCGATGCGCCGGCGAAGCTCGAGGTGCGCGTCGGGCTCGATGCCGGCCAGGCGCGCATCGACTGGGAAGACACCTCGCCCGGCGTCACCGAGGCCGACCTGCCGCGTCTCACCGAGCGGCTGTATCGCGTCGATACCTCCCGCTCCAGCAGCAGTGGCGGCAGCGGCCTGGGACTGGCCATCGTGAAGGCGATCATTGCCGGCCATGGCGGCCGCATGCAGGCCGGGCACTCGGGCCTTGGTGGCCTGCGTTGGTGCATCCATCTGCCGCTGGCGGCAAACTCCCGTGCATGAATGCAGACACCCCGGCACCGGCGCGCATCCTGATCGTCGAGGACGAGGACAAGATTGCCGAGGTGCTGCGCGATTACCTGCGCCAGCATGGCTACGAAACGCATCGTCTGGCGCGCGGTGACGAGGTGGAACCCTGGGTGCGCGAGCATCCGGTGGACCTGGTGCTGCTCGATGTGATGCTGCCCGGCCTCGATGGCATGGAGGTGTGCCGCCGCCTGCGCACCTTCTCGGATGCCGCCATCATCATGGTCACCGCCCGCGTCGACGAAATCGATCGCCTGCTGGGCCTGGGGCTCGGCGCCGACGACTACATCTGCAAGCCGTTCTCGCCGCGCGAGGTGGTGGCGCGGGTCACCACCGTGCTGCGGCGCACGCGGCGGCAGTCCGGCGCCGCGGCCGCGGAGCAGGACGCGCGCCTTGGCGGCCTGTCACTGGATGAGTCCGGCTGGCGCGCCACCCTCGATGGCGCGGTGCTCGACCTGACGGCGGTGGAGTTCAAGCTGCTGTCGGTGCTGGCCAGCCAGCCGGGGCGCATCTTCACCCGCGACCAGCTGATGGACCACATGTACCGCGACGAGCGCGTGGTGGCCGATCGCACCGTGGACAGCCATGTGAAGAAACTGCGCCGCAAGATTGCCGACGTGGTGCCCGAAGAGGAGTTCATCCACTCGGTCTACGGGGTCGGCTACTGCTATGAGGACCGGCGGGACTGAGGGTCGGCAGCGGATGCGTTGCCCTGCGGGGTTGGGGCAGGTTCGAGAGTGCTTCGGGGGTCTCTGGTCTTCTGCTGGCCACCCCGCCGGGCGTCGAGCGTTGAATCGACGATACTGCAAATGAGAATAGTTCGCAAATAGTCTTCGGGCCGCTGGAGTAGCATGCGGCGGAGTCGGAAGAAGGACACAGGAGGGGTCATGCGCAAGGACAGGCGGATCATTGCCACGGGTTTCGGGCTCGTGATGGGCCTTCTCTTCGGCGGCAGCGCGCTGGCCGCGGCGCCGGCCTCCACCAGCGCCGCCGGCTGCGCGGCCGATGGCCCGCTGCAGTACCTGTGCGGCCCGGTGAACGCCGAGGACCTCATCCGCCTCGGCAACACGCGCTGGCTGGTGGCCTCGGGCATGGATGGCCCGCTCAACGGTGGCGCGCCGGCGCGCGGCCACCTCTATCTGGTGGATCACGAGGCGAAGACCTGGACCCAATGGTTCCCGGGCAAGGCACGGCCGGCCCGGCAGGACACCGCGATGTTCGGCGCCTGCCCGGGTCCGGTGGATCCGGCGGCGTTCTCCGCGCATGGCCTTGCGGTGCGCGAGCAGTCGGCCGGGCGCTTCCGCCTCTACATCACCGCACATGGCGCGCGCGAGGCCATCGAGGTGTTCGACATCGACACCACGGCCCGTGAGCCGGCGATCACCTGGGTCGGCTGCGTGGAACTGCCGGAGAAAGTCTCGGCCAACAGCGTCGCCATCCTGCCTGACTGGGGTTTCGTCACCACCCAGTTCATGGACCGCAGCCTGCCGATGCAGCAGGCCTTCGGCCAGGTGATGAGCGGGCAGGTCAATGGCCAATTGTATGAATGGCATCCGGGCGGCGAGGTCAGGGCGATTCCCGGCACGGAAATGTCCGGTCCCAATGGCATCGTCGCATCGGCCGACGGGCGCACGCTGTTTGTCGCCGCTTATGGCACGCACGAGGTGGTGCGCTTCCAGCGTGGCGAGGGGGATGGCGCACCCCGCAAGGATGTGATCAAGGTGGACATCACGCCGGACAACCTGCGCTGGAGCGCGAGCGGCAAGGTGCTGGCGGCCGGCGGCGTGCATGCCACCGGGGGCCCGCCGGGCGCGGCCGGCTGGTCGGTGCTCGAGATCGATCCGCAGAGCCTCGCGGTGCGCACGCTGGTCAGCGGGCAGAAGCTCACCGGCATGCAGGGGGTGACCGCCGCAGTCGATGTGGGCAAGGAAGTCTGGGTGGGCACCTTCAGCGGCAACCGCATCGGCTACATCACCGCGCCCTGAAAGCGGGCGACGAGGCGCCATGGTCGATCCCACGCAGTTCTACATCGACGGCCGGTGGACTGCACCGGCCGGAGCCCGGCCGTTTGATGTGGAGAACCCGGCCACCGGGCAGGTGATCGCGCAGATCAGCCTGGGCAGCCAGGCCGATGTGGATCGGGCGGTGGCCGCGGCGCGTGGCGCCTTCGCGGCCTTCTCGCAGACCCCGGTGGCCGCGCGCATCGCGCTGCTGGAGCGCATCGTGGACGAGTTCAACCGGCGCGCTCCAGAACTGGCCGCCACCGTCACGGCCGAGATGGGCGCGCCGGCATGGCTGGCCCGCGATGCGCATGTGCCGCTGTGCGCGGTGCATTTCACGCAGGCCATCGAGGCGCTGAAGAACTACCCGTTCGAACGCCGCTTCGGCACCTCGCTGGTGTGCCGCGAGCCCATCGGGGTCTGCGCGCTGATCACGCCATGGAACTGGCCGCTGTACCAGATCGGATGCAAGGTCGCCGCGGCGCTGGCAGCCGGCTGCACGATGGTGCTGAAGCCCAGCGAGATCGCGCCGCTGAATGCCGTGCTGTTCGCCGAAGTGCTGCACGCGGCCGGCGTGCCGCCGGGCGTGTTCAACCTGGTGAATGGCGATGGTCCCACCGTGGGGGTGGCGCTGAGCACGCATCCGGATGTGGACATGGTGTCGTTCACCGGCTCGACGCGCGCCGGCATCGAGGTGGCGCGCAATGCGGCGGCCACGGTGAAGCGTGTGGCGCAGGAGCTCGGTGGCAAGTCGGCGAACATCCTGCTCGATGATGCGGACCTGGCCACCTTCGTGCCGCAGGGCGTGCAGGCGGTGTTCATGAATTCCGGCCAGGCCTGCGCCTGCCCGTCGCGCATGCTGGTGCCAAGGCACCTGCATGATGAAGTGGTGCGGCTGGCGAAGGAGTCTGCCGAGGCCACGACAGTGGGCGATCCGCAGCAGGAGGGCATCAAGGTGGGCCCGCTGGTCAGCCGTACGCAGTTCGAGCGCGTCCAGGGCTACATCAAGAAAGGCATCGAGGAAGGCGCGACGCTGGTGGCGGGCGGTCCCGGCAAGCCGGAAGGCCTGGCCGCCGGGCATTTCGTGCGCCCGACGATTTTCGCGAATGTGGCCAGCGGCATGGTCATCGCGCAGGAAGAGATCTTCGGGCCGGTGCTGGTGATCATCCCCTATGAAGACGAGGACGATGCGGTGCGCATCGCCAATGACTCGCAGTATGGCCTGTCAGGCTTCGTGGTCTCAAACGACCATGAACGGGCGCGCCGCGTCGCGCGCCGCATGCGCACCGGCCAGGTGCGGCTGAACGGCGCGAAGCATGATTTTTCCGCGCCGTTCGGTGGCTACCGGTGCTCGGGCAATGGCCGCGAGTTCGGCGTGTTCGGCATCGAGGAATACCTCGAGACGAAATCCATCTGCGGGTACTTCGCGGGCTGAGGCCGGACCGGGGACCACGGACAGTCGCCGGCGACCGTCGCGCTACCAGCGGTTCGCCGCGATCGGATACGGCTCCAGCTCGCCGCGGGCGTACTTCTCGTGCAGGCCCGGCGTGCCGTTCTCCAGCACCATCAACATCGAACGCTTCGGCGCAAAGCCCTGGTGACGGATGTCGGCCGGCATTGCGCACACGTCGCCGGAGCGCATCACGATGCGGCCGCGCGGATTGCCGGTGTTCTTGTCCTGGATGTTCCAGTGGATCTCGTCGGTGAGCTGGATGAACCATTCGTTGCGGTCATTGCCGTGGATCACCGGCAGCATGTGCTCCTCGCTGGTCACGCAGCAGATGCAGGCGCCGGTGATCGAGGTGAAGGATGGATTCCAGGTGATGTCGGCGCGCGCAATGTGGTCATAGAGATTGAAGGCGTGGATGCGGCCCTCGAATCCCGGCTCGGGCTCGACCAGCGGCTGGTCGAAGCTGAGGTCCGCAAAGGCGCGATTGACCGGATGACCGCTGGCATCCGAGCGCGGCGCCACATCGCCCGGCAGCCCCATCATTCGCCGGGCCGGTTCGAAGCCGCGGATCAGTGGTCCCTTTGCCTCGCGGGTTTTCGGTCCCAGCGGCGAGCCGGTCTCCAGCGGTGCGCGCAGCGGGTCATAGCCCTCGTTGATCCAGTTGACCGAGATGGTCTCGAAGGCGGCGCGCACATCGTCGGTGTTGAAGGTTTCGAGGAAGTCCACGCCCGCGTCGCGATGTCCCTTGCTGTAGGTGCCGGCGAAGATGTCGACGGTGCCGTAATGGTTCTGCGTGCCGAACACATCGTCGAAGAAGATCCAGCCATAGAAGAATCCCCAGCCGATGTCGCGCACCATGGCACGCAGGAAGCGGTCCACCTCGATGGTGTGCGTGCCGCGGGGCCAGTGCACATGGACGAAGTAGGCGTCGCGCTCGAAGGTGAAGCTGCCGAAGCTGTACTGGCGATAACCCAGGACCGGATCGGGCTCGGATGCGATGACCTGGACGTTTTCCTTTCGCACGGCATTCATGGGTTCATCCTCGCTTCAGCACGCAGATTTCGGACCACTTCTCGATGCTTTCAGGACCGGCCGAGGTCTGGATCAATGTCACCGATGGCTGGCTGGCCTGCATCTGGTAGGCGGCGCCTTTGGGCAGCAGCACCTGGTGGCCGCGGCGTGCGACCACGCGTCCCATGCGCCTGCCCTGCGGTGCGGCGGCCAGGCGCGCCGCGCCCGCGCTGTGCGTGGGCTTTTCTGCATCCGTGAGCTCGAAGAACGTGAATCCGATTTCGCCGTCCATCACGATGGCAAATTCATCGTGCGGCGCGGTGTACCAGGGCGAGGTGCCCTCGGCACGCACGGCTTCGGCGGCATACTCGAGGTTCGACACCACCATCACCCGTTCCCAGGGCTTCGAGTTGTTGCAGACCTCGAAGATGTTCGAAAAGGCGTAATGCCTGAGGTCGTCGTCGAGCTCGATCGTGCCCTTCCGGTACGACCCGAGTGATGCCACGCTGGTCCTGAAACTCATGCGGCCCCCGTTTGCGCGGATCTTGATGTCCGGCTTTGTTGGCGAATTTACTCCCGTGCATGGTTGAATGTCATCCTCGTGCCCGCGCGAGGCACGCGAAGAACAATGGGGAGGGGTCATGCGCGAGTTCGACGAGCGTGGCATCACGGCGGCCGTGCTGGCCCGCATGGAGCATTGCGGCGATGCAAGATTCCGCGAGGTGATGACGTCGCTGGTGACGCACCTGCATGAGTTCGTGCGCGAGGTGCGGCTCACCGAGGCCGAGTGGATGGCCGCCATCCAGTTCCTCACCGAAACCGGCCAGACCTGCACCGACAGGCGCCAGGAATTCATCCTGCTGTCCGATACGCTGGGTGTCTCCATCCTGGTGATCACGCTGAATCACCCGGCCACCGACGGCAGCACCGACTCCACGGTGCTCGGGCCCTATTACTGGCAGGGCGCGCCGGAGCTGCCCGCGGGAGCCAACCTTGCCGAAGGGGTGCGCGGCGAGCCGGCGTTCTATTCCGGCCGCGTGCTCAGCAGCGATGGCGCGCCGATCGCCGGCGCCACGCTGGACATCTGGTCCGGCGATGGCGAGGGCACCTATGACATGCAGATGGAAGGCGGGGTGGGCATGAAGGCGCGCGGCCGCATCCGCACCGATGCCGGGGGACGCTATCGCTTCCGTTCCATCAAGCCGAATCATTATCCCGTGCCCACCGATGGGCCGGTGGGCCGCATGCTGCGCAGCATGGGGCGGCATCCGATGCGGCCCGGGCACATCCACATGATCATCTCGGCACCCGGGCATCACACCGTCACCACGCACCTGTTCGCGGCCGGCAGTGAATACATCGATTCCGACGCGGTGTTCGGCGTGAAGGAGTCGCTGGTCACCGGCTTTGCGCGCCATCCACCGGGAACGGCACCGGATGGCACGCGGCTCGATGTGCCGTTCTACACCGTGGACTACGACTTCAGGCTGCGGCCTTCCTGACCCGCCAGCGACTCAGCGTCCATGGGGAGGAGTCATGCCACATGGCGCCGTGGCTTATTGCGCGTCGAGATGCTGCTCGAAGAACGGCAGCACATTGCCGGTGAAGCGCTCGCCGATCTTGTTGCCATGCGTGCCTTCGTACACGATGTACTCATGCGGCACGCCCAGGCGCTTCAGCGCCTCGCTGAAGCGCGCATTGCCATCCTTCAGTCCGTCCTGGTCACCCACATCCAGCATGATGCCGCGATAGCGCAGCAGCGCCGGCACATGCTGGTCGGCCATCACCAGCGGTGAGTTGGCGGCAAAGCGTTCGGCCACCAGCGGCACCGGCTGGCCGGCCGCATCGAAGGGCAGGTCGAGGAAGTAGGGCGGCTTCTGCGGGTTCGGCGCCCACGCCGAGGCCTGCGCCAGTGCGCCATTGGACATGCTGCGCGGCTCGGCCCTGATCTTCTCGCCCGCCATGCGCTCGTGCTGCGTCTTGCTGGCCGCCGCATCCGGTGGCGTGCGGGTGTCGGCCGCCGAACTCATCGCATACAGCGCACCAAACACCTCCGGATGCTTCATGCCGATGCGCAGCGTTCCATAGCCGCCCATCGAATGACCGGACAGCCCGCGGCTCTCGCGCTTTGCCAGCGTGCGGTAGCGGCTGTCGATGGCGGCGACCAGATCCTTGGCGATGAAGCCTTCCCAGTCGCCGATGGTGGGTGAGCTGGAATAGAAGCTGCCGCCAAAGCGCGTGAAGGCATCCGGCATCACCACGATGACCTCGCGCGCGCCGGCCGCCGTCGCGGCATCGGTGCTGGCGGGGATGCGCAGCACATCATTCACGTAGATGTCGGCGGTGACGGCGTAACCGTGCAGGAAGTACACCACCGGATAGCGCCGGTTGGTGTTCTGGTCATATCCCGGCGGCAGGTACACATGCACGTCGCGCGTGGCGTCATTGCCCTGCAGGTTGCCGGCCAGCGACGGGCTGTATACGCGGATGGTCTCGAACCTGCCTGCCGGTACCGGGGAGGTCGCTGCCGAGGTGGCGCCATTCGCTGCGGCCTGGGTCGTGGCGCCCCCCGCAGCGGGCGCGGCGGCATGGCCAATGGTGGTGCCGGCGAGCAGCAATGTGGCCGCCATGGCCAGCGGGCGCGCGAGGCGCGCAACACGGTCGAACTCCATTGCGTCAGATCCCCCTGGATGCCGGAAAACGCGATGATAGCCCCGGCCGCAATCGCCTGATTGCCGGCGGATACGCGCCGCGCCTGCCGCATAGCGAACCCAGCTATGACTGTGGCCACCAAAGGCCGCCGCCGCATGGACCTGCCGCAACCTTTGGCCGAAACTGCTCCTCTTACCTCTGGTCGATGTTCTGGCGCCGTTGGCGGCGCGGGGGTTGCAAGCGTTGAAGCGTCCGTGGAGTCCATTCCGCCCGTTGGGGCATGCCGTCTTCTTCGGCCTTGCGCTGCTGTCTGGTGCCGCCGGCGCTGCCGCCGCGCCCCCCGAGTCCGCGCTGCTGGATTCGAAATGCGCCGCCTGCCACAACAGCACCGACTGGGCCGGCGGACTGGCCTTCGACACGCTGACCTTCGACAACCTGCGTGCCGATGCCGAGGTGTGGGAAGAGACCGTTCGCAAGCTGCGTGGCCGGCTGATGCCGCCGCCCGGCGAGCCGCAGCCCGACCAGCAGGAGATCGATGCCTTCGTCGGCTGGCTCGAGACGCGGCTGGATGCCGCCGCCGCCAGCGCGCCGCCCGATCCGGGCTTCGTCGGCCTGCACCGGCTGAACCGCAATGAGTACGGCCGCGAGATCCAGCGCATCCTGGACCTCAAGGTCGATGTCACCGAACTGCTGCCGCGCGATGTCTTCAGCGAGGGCTTCGACAACCAGGCTGCGACGCTGCGCATGTCACCGTCGTTCCTCGACCAGTACATCGCCGCGGCGCGCACCGTGGCGCGCCAGGCCGTCGGCCGCGCCGATGCCAAGTCGAACAGCCGCGAATACCGCGCGCCTTCCTCGCTGGACCAGTCGAAGCATGTGGATGGCCTGCCGCTGGGCACGCGCGGCGGCTTCTGGGTGGATCACCACTTTCCGGCCGACGGCGACTACGTGTTCAGCATCCGCGAGTTCTTCGCAATGGGTGCCGGCTATGTGACCAAGGTGGATGACCCGCATGTGGTGATTCTCACCATCGATGGCCGGCGTGTGTTCCAGCACACCTATGGCGGCGAGGACGACCTGAAGGCGGTGGACCAGCGCCAGGCGATCGCCGCGGACGAGATCCAGAGCCGTTTCAACCAGATCCGCGTGCCGGTGAAGGCCGGCATGCGGCGCATCGGCGTGACCTTCATTGCGCGCTCGTTCGCGCAGTCCGACTCGCCGCTGCAGCCGATCGCGATGCTGCCGGAGATGGAGCGCGTGCCGCGCATTCCCGGCTTCACGGTGGCCGGGCCCTTCAATGCCAGCGGCGTGGGCGACACGCCCAGCCGTCGCCGCATCTTCATCTGCCAGCCGGCGACCCCGGCCGAAGAGCCCGCCTGCGCGCGCCGCATCCTCTCGAATCTTGCGGCCGCGGCCTTCCGCCGGCCGGTCACCGACGCCGACCTTGCCGCACCCATGGGCTTCTATTCGCGGGCGCGCGCCACGCGTGATTTCGATGCCGGCATCGAGAGCGGCCTGACCGCCATCCTGTCGAGCACCAAGTTCCTGCTGCGCTCGGCGCCGGCCGTGGCCGACCCGGATGCGCTGCAGCCCCTGACCGACCTGGAGCTGGCCACGCGGCTGGCGTTCTTCCTGTGGAGCCAGGGACCGGATGCCGCGCTGGTCCAGCGCGCCACCCGCGGCGAGTTGCAGGATCCGAAGGTGCTGGCCGCCGAGGTGCAGCGCATGCTGCGCGATCCGCGCGCCGTGGCGCTGGTCGAGAACTTTGCCTTCCAGTGGCTGAACGTGGCTCGCATGGGCAGCTTCCCGATCGACCCGACGCTGTATCCGGACTTCGACCACAACCTGCGCGAGGCGCTGCGCGAGGAAATCCGCCTGTTCCTCACTGACACGCTGCGCGCAGGGCGCAGCGTGCTCGACCTGCTGTCCTCGGACACCACCTTCGTGAACGAGCGGCTGGCCCGCCACTACGGGCTGCGCAACGTGATCGGCGATCGCTTCCGCCCGGTGAAGCTGGCCGATGCCAACCGGCATGGCCTGCTGGGCAAGGGCGCGCTGCTGATGGCCACCTCATATGGCAACCGCACCTCGCCGGTGCTGCGCGGCGCCTGGGTGATGGACGCGCTGTTCGGCACGCCGCCCACCGCGCCGCCGCCGGGCGTGGAGCAGTTCCCCGAGAACGAGCCGGGCAAGAGCCTGCCCACGGTGCGCGAGCGGCTGGAACTGCACCGCCAGCAGCAGTCCTGCAATTCATGCCATGGCGTGATCGACCCGCTGGGCTTCGCGCTCGAGAACTACGATGTGGTGGGCGCTTGGCGCGATATCGACCTGGATGCGCAGCAGCCCATCGATGCGCGCGGCATGCTGGCCAGCGGCGTCGAGGTGAATGGCCCGGCCGATCTCACCCGCGCCATCCTGGCGCGGCCGGAGCAGTTCGTGCAGGCCTTCACCGAGCGGCTGATGACCTATGCACTGGGACGGCCGCTGCGCGCGCAGGACATGCCGGCGGTGCGCCGCATCGTGCGCAGCGCCGAGGCCGGCGGGTATCGTCTGGAAGCGCTGGTGCAGGGCATTGCCGCCAGCGATGCGTTCCGCAAGCGCCGGCCCACGCCGGCCGAAACGGATGGCTCCACGCATGTGGCCCATGCGGGAACCGGGAGGTAGCCAATGTTCATCACGAAGAAACATCTCTCGCGCCGCACGCTGCTGCGGGGACTGGGCGTGAGCCTGTCGCTGCCATTGCTCGATGCGATGGTGCCGGCCGGCGTGGCGCTGTCGCAGACCGCCGCCGCGCCGCGGCCGCGGCTCGGGTTCTTCTACTTCCCGCATGGCGCGGTGATGGAGAAGTGGACGCCGCAGCAGGCCGGCCGCGATTTCCAGCTGAACGAGATCACGCAGTCGCTGACGCCGTTCCGTGACCAGCTCACCGTGGTCAGCAACCTGGGCAACAAGCCCGGCGAGAGCCGCGCGGTGCATGCGCTGGTGCCGGCCACGTGGCTGTCATGCGTGCATCCGCGCGAGACGCTGGAGCCCTACATGGCGCCCACCGTGGACCAGGTCGCCGCGCAGCACATCGGCCAGGACACGCCCTGGCCGTCGATCGAGACGGCCACCGCGCAGGGCCAGGGCACCGGCAGTGCCTGCGAGCGTGGCTATGGCTGCACCTATACCGGCACGCTGTCATTCGCCAATGCAACCACGCCCCTGCCCGTCGAGAGCAACCCGCGGCAGCTGTTCCTGCGCCTGTTCGGCTCCGGCGACACGGCCGCCGAGCGGCAGTTCCTCGCCGAGCAGACCGGCAGCATCCTCGACATGATCCAGGGCGAGATGGCGGCGCTGGGCCGCAAGCTCGGCCCGCGCGACCGCAACACGCTCGATGACTACCTCGCCAGCGTGCGCGAGATCGAGCGGCGGCTGCAGAACAATGCGCAGGGAGACCTGGCACGGCTCGCGCTGCCCGAGGTGCCCGGCGCCACTTCGGAGAACTTCGACGAGCACCTGCGGCTGATGTTCGACCTGATCCTGCTGGCCTACCAGGGCAACCTGACCCGGGTGCAGAGCTTCATGCTGGCGCCTGAAGTCAGCGAGATGACCTACAACCACATCGGCGTGCCCGATGCCTTCCACGCCATCTCGCACCATGCCAACGATCCGGCGAAGAAGGACCGGCTGGCGAAGATCCAGAAGTACCACGTGGATGTGTTCGCGGACTTCCTGGCGAAGATGCGTGACATTCCCGACGGCGACGGCAACATGCTCGAGAACTCGATGCTGCTGTTCGGCAGCAACATGAGCAACAGCAATGCGCACAACCAGTACCCGCTGCCCACGACGATCGTCGGGCGCGGCGGCGGCGCACTGCGCGGCGGCCAGCACATCAACTTCCCGCAGCGCACGCCACTGGCCAATGTGCACCTGACGCTGCTGCAGCGGGCCGGCGTGCCGATCGAGCAGGTCGGTGACAGCACTGGCGCAATCGTGGAGATGTGACGATGGCGAAGCGATCCAGGGCAATGCATGGGGTGGTGGCCTGCGTGGCCCTCGGTTTCACGCTGGTCGCCCCGGCGATGGCAGACCAGAAGCCATCGGGCGATGCGGCGCAGGCGATGGATGTGGACGGCACCACGCCGCTGCACTGGGCCGTGTACCGCAATGATGTCGAGGCGGTGAAGCGGCTGATCAAGGCCGGCGCCGACGTCAATGCGAGCAACGACTATGGCGCCATGCCGCTGACCGAGGCGGCAGTGGCCGGCAATGTCGAGGTGATCCGCCGGCTGCTGGATGCCGGCGCCGATGTGAACGCCGCCAATGCCGACGGGCAGACCGCGCTGATGATCATCGCGCGCAGCGCCAACGTGGCGGCGGCGAAGCTGCTGATCGCGCGGGGCGCCGACGTGAACCTGCGCGAGGCGTGGCGCCAGCAGACCGCGCTGATGTGGGCCGCCGCCGAGGCGCAGCCGGAGATGGTGCGGCTGCTGGTGGCGCATGGCGCCGAGGTCGATGCGCGCTCGCGCGTGAATGACTGGGAGCGGCAGGTGACCGCCGAGCCGCGCATGCAGGCGCGGCCATCCGGCGGTTTCACGCCGCTGCTGTATGCGGCGCGCAGTGGTTGCACGGACTGCGCCGGGGCGCTGCTGGACGCCGGCGCCGACATCAACCTCACCGATCCGGACCGCGTCACGCCGCTGCTGCTGGCGACCACCAACCTCGGCTTCGACACGGCGGCACTGCTGGTGAAGCGCGGCGCCGATGTGAACAAGTGGGATGCCTGGGGACGCGCGCCGCTGTATGCCGCGGTGGACATGAACACGCTGCCCACCGGCGGGCGTGCCGATCGCCCCGCGGATGACCGCACCACCGGCATCGAGCTGATCCGCATGCTGCTTGATGCGGGCGCGAATCCGGACATGCAGCTGAAGCTGTTCCCGCCCTACCGCTCGCTGCGCGATGACCGTGGCGCCGACAACATGCTCACCGTTGGCACCACGCCGCTGCTGCGCGCGGCGCGCGCGGCCGATGTGGAAGCCGTGCGCCTGCTGCTGCAGCATGGCGCGCGCGTCGACCTGCCCACCGCGCGCGGCATCACGCCGCTGCTGGCCGCATCGGGCGTGGCCTCGACGGGCCTCGACACCCGCGGCCGCTATCGCACCGAGGAGCGGGTGCTCGAAACCCTGACGCTGCTGCTGGATGCGGGCGCCGACATCCGCACCGCCGACAGTGCCGGCGCCACGGTGCTGCATGGCGCCGCCACCTGGGGCTGGAACGCGGTCATCGAGAAGCTGGTGGCGCGCAACGCCGACCTGTTTGCAAAGGATGCGCGCGGCCGCATGGCCGTGGACCTGACGCTGGGCGAGGCCGCCACCTCCGGCCGCGCCGGGGCGGCGGTGCCGCGTCCGGAGACCGAGGCGCTGCTGCGCAAGCTGATGGCCGGCAATCCAGCCGCCGCGGCCGGCAGCGCGCCGCGGGCCAGCCTGACGGCGCGCTGATGCAGCGACGCCATTTCCTCGCCGCGGCGCCGGCCGCGGCACTTGCGATGTCGGCCTTCGGCGCGCCCGTCCGGGCCGCCGGCGCCAGTGCCAGCACCGGCACCGACGCCGGCACCGGCACCGACGCGCTGCAGGTGACCGAACTCGCCGACCGGCTGTGGCTGGTCACTGGCTGCGGCGGCAATGTCACCGTGTTCGGATCAACGGACGGCGTGCTGATGGTCGATGGCGGCTCGCCCGCCCATTCCGCGCGCCTGCTGCGCGAGGTGGAGCGCCTCACCGGCAGCCGCAATGTGCACACCCTGTTCAACACCCACTGGCACCACGAGCAGACCGGCTCGAACGAGGTGCTGGGTCGCGCCGGTACGCGCATCATCGCGCACGAGTACACCCGCCTTTGGCTCACCACCGACATCGACAGCCGCTGGCAGCAGCGCCGCTTCGATCCGCTGCCGAAGCCCGCGCAGCCCGGCGTGACCTTCTACACCACCGACGCGATCGACTTCGGCGGCGAGCGCATCGAATACGGCCATCTGGGACAGGCGCATACCGATGGCGACCTGTATGTGTTCTTCCGTCGCGCCAATGTGCTGGTGGCCGGCGACGTGGTCGCGGTGGACCGCTTCCCGCTGGTCGATCCGGACAGCAATGGCTGGATCGGCGGCCTCGCCACCGCCGCCGGCACCCTTGCCGGCCTGGCCGATGAGCGCACGAAGGTCATCCCCGGCATCGGCGCGCCGCAGGACCTGGTGCATGTGAAGGCCGAGGCGGCGATGCTCGACACCCTGCGCCAGCGCCTTGCGCGCCTGCTGGCACAGGGCAAGAGTGCCAGCGAGATGATCGAGGCGCGTCCCGCGGCGGAGTTCGAGGCCGAGTGGGGTGATCCTGCGCAGCTGATCCGCAACGCCTATCCGGGGCTCGCCTATCGCGCGCGCGAGCTTGGGGTTTCGATCGTCTGAAGTCGCCTCCGGGCGCCGCACCGGCGCGACGTTGACAGCCGCCGGCTCGACGCACCCGGTCAGGCGTTGCCCGCCCCGGTGCGTTCCGCATTGACGATTTCCACCGCGCGCTTCGCCGCCGCATTCTCCGGCGTGCACACCACCACGCGGATGTACGGATGGCCGTCCGGCACATAGGAAGTGTGCTCGAAGGTGAGCTGCCCGAAGCGCGGGTGCTGCATGCTGTGCAGGCCGAAGGCATTCAGCGCCACATCCGGCACGCGCCACAGGCGCGCGAACAGCGGCGATGCGGTGACCAGCCTCCGGAACAGCGCGTCGAACTTCGGATCATCGGCACACTTGCTGTAGTCGAAGCGCAGTCGTCCGATGAGCCGGCGCACCGCGTTTTCCAGCTGCGCCGGGGAGAGCTGGTCGGCCGGTCGCGTCAGCAGCATCTCCAGCAGGTTGCGCTCGTTCGGTGGCAGCCGGCCATAGTCGAAATACAGTTCGCTGTTGGCCGCATTCCACGCCAGGATGTCGCAGCGCAGGTTCATCACCACGGCCGGGTGCGGCAGCGAATGGATCATGCGCAGCACGTCCGCCGGCGCCTCGCTGCCGGTGTCCTGCGGCAGGCGCGGCAGGCGGTGCTGCACCAGGGAATAAAGGAAGGTGCGCTCATCGTCGCTGAGGCGCAGCGCCTGGCAGACGCGCTCGAGCACGGCATCGGACACACGGATGTCGCGGCCCTGTTCCAGCCACGTGTACCAGGAGGCACTCACGCCCGACAGCGCCGCCACATCCTCGCGCCGCAGCCCGCCGGTGCGCGAGCGGCTGCTGGGCGGCAGTCCCACATCCTCCGGCTTCAGGCGCAGCCGGCAGCGGCGCAGGAATTCCGAGCGCTGGTGATCCAGCGGGGTGCGCAGGCGCGGCCGGGCCTTGCCTGCGGCGTCGGCCCGCGCCGCGGCTGGGAGGGGCGCGGCGGAATCTCCAGTCGCATTGCGGCCCGTCATGATTGGTTCGCGCATCCGGAAAATCGCAGGGGCCGCATTACCCCCGATCCCCGTCAGCGCGTCAAGGCGGCCCGCGCCGCGGTCACGCCAACCGCAGGACCGGCTCCTTGCGCGGTGCCGGCAGCGCTTCGGCGCCGGTATCCAGCTCGGCATTCACCACGCTGACCGCACGCATCGCCGACAGGCTGTGGGGCGTGCAAACCACGACGCGGATGGTGGGATGGCCGTCCGGGATGTAGGAGGTGTGCTCGAAGGTCACCTCGCCGAAGCGCGCATGGTTGAAGGTATGCGGCCCATAGGCCTCCAGCGCCACATCGGGCATGCGCCAGAGCGTGCGGAACACCGGCGACAGCGCCAGCAGGCGATGCACCAGCGACTCGAACTTCGGATCATCCGCGCAGCGGCTGAAGTCATAGCGCAGGCGGCCGATCAGCCGGCGGCCCATCGCCTCCTGCTGCGCGGGCGACATGGTGTGCACCGGCCGGATCATCAGGATCTCGAGCAGATTGCGTTCAGCCGCAGGCACGGCCGAATAATCGCGATACAGCACGCTGTTGACGGCATTCCACGCCAGCACGTCACAGCGCAGGTTCATCACCACCGCCGGCATCGGCATGTTGCGGATCATGCGCTCCACATCGGCGGGGCATTCGGTGAGCATGCCCGGGCCCAGCGGGGGCGGCCGGCGCTGCACCAGCGAGAAAAGATAGATGCGTTCCTCGTCGCTGAGCTGCAGCGTCTGGCTGACGCGATCGAGCACGTCGTCCGAGACGCGGATGTCCCGGCCCTGCTCGAGCCAGGTGTACCAGGAGGCGCTCACGCCAGAGAGCTTGGCCACGTCCTGGCGGCGCAGCCCGCCGCCGCGCGCGCGGGCCTCGGGTGCAAGGCCGACATTCTCCGGTTCCAGGCGCGCGCGACAGCGGCGCAGGAATTCCGAGCGCTGGTGATCGATGGTCGTCCGGAGGCTGGATCGTTCCTTGACCCCGGTTCCGGATCTGACCGGCCGCACCATCGCGGCCGCGGGATTCGCGGACTCCGTCTGCATCTCTCCCCCCATCTAGTTATGGTTATGAGTGGAGGGGCTATTACTGCCAATCGCCCACCGGGAGTCAAGTGACTGCCAGTAACAGATTCGGGCCGGGCCGCTGCATGCGGGAACGCAGCGGCTCCTGGCGTCCCCGGCACGGAGACGCCATCATCGCAAGGCGAACTTCAGCGCGCCGGCTTGCGGAACTTCAGCACCGCCTGGTCCGTGGTGCCCCGGCGGCCCTGGGCGAACACCATCCAGCTATGGTCGTCCTCGGGATTGGCCAGCAGCTTGCTGTCCTCGACCAGCTCGAAGCCTGCGGCCTGCACTTCCTTGCGGATCACCTCCGGATCGATGCGATGCAGGCGCTCGGTGTCGCGCGTGCCGGAGCCGGGCGCCGCATTGTGGTCGACGACGAAGAAGATTCCGCCCGGCTTCAGCGCCGCGAAGATCTTCGCGTTGAGCTTTGCCGTGTCGATCTCCTGCAGCGGCAGGTCGTGGTAATAGAGCACGTTGAACACCACATCGACCCCGGAAGGCAGCGTCACCGCGTTGTAGTCGACCACCTCATAGCGGGTGTTCGGGTGCTTCTGCACGAAGGCGCGGGTGGCCTCGCCGCTGCGTGCCTCGGTATAGGGCAGGTCGATCACATGCACCGAGCCCTGCTCGCCGACGATGTGGCTCAGCATCGTGGTGAAATACTGGCCGAAGCCGGCGAACTCGATCACCTTGTCGCCGGGCTTCACGCCCGACAGCGCCAGCAGCTCAGCCGGCTTGCGGTCGGCATCGCGCGCCGTCATGGCCGGCGTGCGCTCCGGCGACTGCACCGCCGCGCGGATATATTCGGGAATGCCGGCCGGCACCGCATAGGGCTTGGCGGGCGCCGGCGCGGGCGCCTCGCCGGCCTGCGCCGGCACCAGTGCGGCCGAAGCCGCGAGCATCATCGAGGCGGCGATCTGCCGCCAGGCTTTCCTGTTCATCTTGAGTCCCCCTGTGTCTGTCACGCGATCCGGTGCGTTCCGTTGATGCGAAGCATACGCGCCCGGCGGCTGCGGCAGGACACCCCACCCGGCCTGATTTTTCCTGACGCAACGAAAAAGGGAGCGCCGTGGCGCTCCCTTCAGGATCAACCGCGGGCTGGTCGCCCCGGAAGGTTGATCAATAGACGATGGGCTTCCTGAACTTGTACACCGTGCGGTCGGTCTGCACCCGCTTGCCCGGCTCGAAGGCCGGCCAGGTGCGATCGTCCGAATGGTTCTCGAGCAGGCGGCTGTCTTCGACCAGCTCGAAGCCGCCGGAACCAATGTGCGCACGCATGATGCCCGGATCGATGCGGTGCAGGGTGCCGGTGTGGTTGGTCTCGGTGCCCAGCACCGCCGTGTGGTCGATCGCCAGGTAGATGGCGCCCGGCTTCATCGCCTTGAACAGCTTGCTGTGCAGCGGCTCAAGCTGCGTGCCACGCAGCAGCATTTCGTGGAAGTAGAGGTTGTTGAACACAAGGTCGACCTGGCGCGGGAACTCGATCTCGTTGAAGTCGGCGCCGCTGTAGGTCACGTTCTCGTGCTTGGCGGCGAACTCGCGGTTGCGCTCGCCGACCTGCTCGTCGATGTCGGGCACCTCATAGATGTGCAGCTCGCCCTTCGGCCCGATGGCCTCGAGCAGCATCTCGGTGTAATAGAGATCGTAGGGCCCGAACTCGACCACGCGCGCGCCCTTGCGCAAGCCCGACAGCGCGAGAATCTCGGCGGGCCGGTTCCAGCCGTCCATCTCGCGGAACTGCTCGGTGCGGTTCGGCGATTCCACTGCTTCGCGGATGTGCTTGGGAATGCCGCGCGAGGGAATGGTGTAGGGCTTCGGCGGAATCGGCGAGGCGGCCGGTGCCTCGTTGGCGGTGGCTGGTGCCTCGCTGGCGATGGATGTCGTCAGTGCAGCGGATGCTGCCAGGACCAGGGTGGCGGCAAGACGCCGCGACACGGAATTTCTCATCGGGATACCCCTCTCAACGTGGAGTCGCTTTGACTCCAAGGATACGTGTGCCGGGCCGATGACGCACCCGCCATCGGCATGATCAGGCTCAATTTACGAAAACCGTAGACGCGTCGAACACCGGTCCGTCGACGCAGACGCGCTTCATTGCAGGTCCGGCGGCAGTCTGCACTTCCACCGTGCAGCCGGCGCATCCGCCCACGGCGCAGGCCATGTATTCCTCCAGCGAAACCTGGCAGGGCAGGTCGAACTCCCGCGCCAGCGCCGCCACGGCGCGCAGCATCGGCGTGGGGCCGCAGGAGAAGATCTGCACCTCGGCGCGCACGCCGGAGTCGAGCTGCTGCAGCCACAGCCGCGCAAGATCGGTCACATAGCCGTCATGGCAGCCGGGGAAACCGGCGCGCGTGGTGAGCCGGCTGGGCACTCCCCATTCATCGAGCAGCGGCATGCAGGCGATCACGCCTTCGGGCATGCCGGGCACGAGGATGGTGGAAGGGCGCGCGCGGAACGGGAAGGGAAGTTCCGAACCCAGGATGGCCAGCGCGGTGAAGCCTTCGGCCGCGCGATCGCGCAGTTCATCGGCGAGGAACACCATCGGCGGAATGCCCACGCCGCCGCCGATCAGCAGCGCGCGCGGCCGTTCCGGGTCCGGACGGAAGCCCTGGCCGATGGGCCCCAGCAGGTTCACCACATCGCCGGCGCGCCGCGAGGCGAGGTGCAGCAGTCCCTCGCCATGGATCTTGTACAGCAGCTCGATCCAGCCGGCGCTGCGATCCACGCGCATGATCGACAGCGGCCGTCGCATCGGGACGGATGGATCCACCGACACATGCGCGAAGCTGCCCGGCGTGGCGCGCGCGGCGGTCTCGGGCGCGGTGAGGCGCAGCACATACTGCCGGCCGGGAAATTCCTCCTGCGAGATCACCACTGCGTTCTCGACGAAGATGGTGCCGCGATGCGCGCGCGGCTTCGCCTGCGTGGCCATCAGCGGCTGCGCCCGGCCAGCGGCGCCGCCAGCACTTCGAGCGTGGCCATGCGCACCGCCACGCCATTGGCCACCTGCTGGCGGATCACCGACTGCGGGCCGTCGGCGACCGCCGATTCGATCTCGACGCCGCGGTTCATCGGCTGCGGATGCATCACGATGGCATCCGGGCGCGCATGCGCCAGCCGCTGCTGCGTGAGCCCGAACTCGCGGAAATAATCCTCGCCGGCGGGAATGTCGGTATCGGCGAAACGTTCCTTCTGGATGCGCAGCATCATCACCACATCGCAGCCGGTGATGCCCTCGAGGATGTCGGTGCAGCGCGTGCTGCCGGCGAACTCGCCCGTATCGGGCATCAGCGCCGGGGGCGCGACGATGCGCAGGTCCGTGGCGCCCAGCGTGCGGAAGGCCTGGTACGCCGAGCGCGCCACACGCGAATGGCGGATGTCGCCGACGATGGCGATCGACAGCCCGTCGCAGCGGCCCTTCTTCTGCAGCACGGTCAGCGCATCGAGCAGGCCCTGCGTGGGATGCGACACATGCGCCTCGCCGGCCGACAGCACACTGACATGCGGCGCCACATGCGCCGCCACCATCGCCGGCACGCCCACCTCGGCATCGCGCAGCACGAACACATCCACATGCAGCGCCTCGAGCGTGAAGATGGTGTCGAGCATGCTCTCGCCCTTGACGCGCGATGACAGCTGCACCTCGAGGTTCACCACATCGGCGCCCAGGCGCTTGGCGGCCAGCTCGAATGACACGCGGGTGCGCGTGGAAGGCTCGGTGAACAGGTTCGCCACCGTGACGCCGGTGAGCACATCCGAGCGCGGCGCCGCATCGCCGGACTGGCGCGAGTAGTACTGCGCGCGCTCCAGCAGCATTTCCAACTCGCTGCGCGACAGGTCTTCGAGGGTGAGAAGGTGACGCAGGCTGCCTGCGGCATTGCGCTGCGAATTCATCGGCGATCAACCTCGGTCAAGTCTGCTGCTCCAGCCAGCTCGCGAGCATCACGGCCGCGGCGGCGCTGTCGATATCGCCCTTGCCCACCTGCCGCTTCCGCTGGCCCGACGCGCGTTGCTCGCGCAGCAGGCTCGCCGCGGCGGTGGAGGAGTAGCGCTCGTCGATGCGGTCGACCGTGAGCCCGTAGCGAAGCTGCAGCGCGCGCGCGAAGGCGTCGGCGCTAGCGGCCAGGCTGCCGGGGGAACCGTCGTCATTATACGGGGCGCCGACCACCAGCACGTCGGGTCCGAGCGCGCGCACCTCGCGGTCGATGGCCGGCCAGTCGGGTTCCTCGGCATGCTGCCGGATGGTGGCGCGCGGCGCGGCGCTGCGGGTGAGAGTGTCGCCGCTGGCAAGTCCGATGCGCCTGAGGCCGAAGTCGAAGGCCAGCGCGATGCGCGCCCTCACGCGTGGCCGGCTTGCGGACTCACCTTGAAGGGGTCCACGCCCAGCGTGCGCCAGGCGGCGCTCCAGCGATCCTCATAAGGCAGGTCGAACAGCACCGCATCGGTGGCCGGCAGCGTGAGCCAGGCGTTCTCGCGCAGCTCGCGCTCGAGCTGGCCTTCCTCCCACTGCGCATAGCCCAGCGCAATGAAGGCATCGGCCGGACCATGGCCCTTGGCCATGGCCGCCAGCACGTCGCGGCTGGTGGTGACCTGGATCTGGTCGGAGATGCGGTGCGTGGATTCCCAGCTGCCGCCCGGACGGTGCAGCACGAAGCCGCGGTCCTGGTGCACCGGGCCGCCGCGCAGCACGATCTGCTCGCCCACGGCCGGGGTCTCCGGCGGCAGTTTCATCTGCGCCAGCACCTCGGAAAGGCGCATGGAAAGGGGCTTGTTCAGCACGATTCCCAGTGCGCCCCGGCTGCTGTGTTCGCAGATCAGGGTGACCGTCTGGGCGAAATGCGGATCGTCCAGGCCGGGCATCGCAACCAGCAGGTGGTTGGTCAGGGAGCCTTCTTTGGACATGGACCCCAGTATGGGGTGGGGCCGGCGCAGTCTCAAGGCGGCCTTGCGCTCAGGGCACGCGCAGCGAGGAGCCGCTGGCGCGACCGCCCTCGAAGCGCCATTCGTACGCAAAGCGCAGGCTGCGGTAGTCGCGTGCCAGGTCCGGGGGGAAGGGATCGAAGGGGCTGGCGAGCTGCAGGATGCCGCGCGCGGCCTCGTCCAGCTCCGGATAGCCGCTGCTGCGCTGGATGCGGGCGCTGCGCAGCCGGCCGTCATCCTGGATCACCACCTCGAGCACCAGGCTGCCGGCCAGCCCCTGCTGGCGCGCCAGCGCCGGGAAATTCACCGTGCCAACCTGCTCGACGCGCCGCCGCCATGCGTCCAGGTAGGGCGCCAGGCGCGAGGCGCGCGTGTCCGGCGAGAGGTACAGCTGCTGCTGCGTGTCGCCGCGCAGCAGCAGCGTGTCGTCTCCGGCCAGCAGCACTTCCAGCTCCTGCTGCGAGAGCAGCAGCTCCGGCTCGGGCGCCGGCTCGATCTGGATGGTGGACAGCGCCGGCGCCGAGGTGTGCAGCAGCTGGTCCTCCAGTCGCGACAGCGGCCGGCGCTCGGGATTCACCATCGGCTGTGGCTCGGCGCCGGGCAGTTCTGCCGCGACCTGCTCGTCGGTATTGCCGGAGCCCTCCTGGCTGCGCTGCGCCAGATAGGTCGCGTCCTCGTTCTCGCCGGCCTCGGGCAATTCGTCGGAAACCAGCAGCACCTCGAGGCCGCGCCGCGTCTCGCCGCCGCCGCCCGGTGCGGTGAAGGTGACCCCGAGCAGCACCACGCCATGCAGCAATGCGGCCAGCACCAGCATGGTGGAGAGCCGGTCGCGCGTGGTGCGGCCGTCGAAGCCGTCGATGCGCCGCCGGCGCAGCTGCGGCACCTGCAGGGTGTCGCTGGTGCTCATCGCCCCGCGGCAGCGCCGCCGGTGCGTTGCGCGGCCAGGCGCCGCTCCACCGCCTCGATGAAGGTGGCGGCGATGTCGGTGCCGAAGGCCTTGTCGATCTCGCGCACGCCGGTGGGGCTGGTGACATTGATCTCGGTGACGAAGCCGCCGATCACATCGAGGCCGACGAACAGCATGCCGCGCGCGGCCAGCGCCGGACCGATGCCGGCCACCAGCTGCTGCTCGCGCGCCGTCAGCGGCCGCGCCACACCCCTGGCGCCGGCGGCCAGGTTGCCGCGGTTGTCATGCTCGGAGGGCATGCGCGACAGTGCATAGGGCGCAGCCTCGCCATCGATGATCAGCACGCGCGTGTCTCCGCCGCTGACGATCTCGGGCAGGTATTTCTGCATCATCGCAAAGCGCGTGCCGTTCTCCGTCAGCGTCTCGCAGATCACGCCGAAGTTCTTGTCGCTGCGGTCGACCACGAACACCGAGCGGCCGCCCATGCCATCCAGCGGCTTCACGACCACGCGGCTGAACTCGCGCGCGAAATCGCCCATGGCCGCCATGTCGCGCGTCACCAGCGTGGGCGCGCAGAACTCGGGGAACCAGGCGGTGTACACCTTCTCGTTCATGTCGCGCAGGCCCTGCGGCCGGTTCACCACCATCGCACCGGCCGCCTCGGCCCGCTCGAGGATGTAGGTGGTGTGCACGAACTCCATGTCGAAGGGCGGATCCTTGCGCATCAGGATGATGTCGAAGCCGCCCAGCGGCACATCTTCGACCTCGCCGAGGCGATACCACGCGGCAGGGTCGGCCTTCACCGTGACCGGTCGCGCGCGCGCGCGCGCCACCCCGTCGCGCAGGTACAGGTCGCCCTGCTGCAGGTACCAGAGTTCATGGCCGCGCGCCTGCGCAGCCAGCAGCATCGCCAGGGTGGTGTCCTTGGCGTACTTGAGTCCCTCGATGGGGTCCATCACCACGGCCAGGCGGGAGCGATGCGGCATGTATTAAGTCCAGTTCGCGAAACGAGTACCAGTTCAACGTGTGGATGGTAGCCCAGCGGGTTAAATCGGATCGTGCCGGCCCGGCGGCTCCCCCACGATGGTCGCCGACATTACGATATGTTAAAAGATTCATGGATCTGCAAGCCGTTATGAACGCAGTCGGGAGTGCCATGCCGGTGAGCGACGAGAGTGCTGCCCTGAAGGGCCTGAAGGTGCTGGTCATCGATGACAGCAAGACCATCCGCCGCACCGCCGAAACCCTGCTGGCCAAGGAAGGCTGCGAAGTCTTCACCGCCATCGATGGCTTCGATGCGCTGGCCAAGATCGCCGACCACCAGCCTGACATCGTGTTCGTCGACATCATGATGCCGCGGCTCGATGGCTACCAGACCTGCGCGCTGATCAAGCACAACAAGGTCTTCAAGGACATCCCGGTGATCATGCTGTCGTCGAAGGACGGCCTGTTCGACCGCGCCCGCGGCCGCATCGTCGGCTCGGAGCATTACCTGACCAAGCCTTTCACGAAGGAAGAACTGCTGGGCGCGATCGACGCGCACATTGCAGGGAGGTGAGCAGCGTGGCCCTGATCCTCATCGTGGACGACTCGCCCACCGAGGTGCACGTGATGAAGAAGGCGCTCGAGAAGGGCGGCTTCAAGACGGCCATCGCCGGCGACGGCCGCGAGGGTGTGCGGCTCGCGAAGGACCTCAAGCCCGACCTCATCTTCATGGACATCGTCATGCCCGGCATGAACGGCTACCAGGCCACGCGCGCCATCGCGCAGGATCCGGGCACGCGCTCGATCCCCATCGTGATGGTGACTTCCAAGGGTCTCGAGACCGACCGGGTGTGGGGCCTGCGCCAGGGCGCGGTCGACTACATGGTCAAGCCCGTCACGCCGGAGCTCCTGGTACAGAAAGCCCAGGCCACACTGGCAGCCTGAAGGCCCGGCCGGTGCAGCTTTCATCCTCCATCCGCAACCTGCGCGACAAGCCCTACGACCTGCTCGTGGCGCTTGATCGCCGTGGCCAGGCGGCCAGCGGTGTCAAGACCGAAGGTCCGGATGGCAGCCGCGAGTGGGTGGGCGTTGCCTGGCGCATGGCCGGCGAGGGTTATCTCGTGGCGCGCGAGGAAACCCGCGAGGTGCTGCCTTATCCGGCGCAGCTGACGCGCGTGCCGGGGGCAAAGTCCTGGGTGAAGGGACTGGCAAACCTGCGCGGTTCGCTGCTGCCGGTGATCGACCTCCGGCAGTTCCTGGGCAGTGGCATCACGCCGCTGACCCGCAACACCCGCCTGCTGGTGGTGAACCACCGCGACGTGCCGGCGGGCCTGATGGTGGACGAAGTGCTGGGCTTCCGGCGCTTCACCGATGGCGAGTTCAGCGGCGATGCGCCGCCGACCATCGTCCGCTGCGAACGATTCGTGGCGGGTGCCTTCCGGCGGGGCGATGAAGCCTGGCCGGTGCTGAGCATGCGCCAGTTGCTCGAAAACCCGGGGTTCCTCGATGCCGCAGCATGAAGCTTCCACGTCATCGTCCTCACGCGGACTGATGCTCGTCGCACTGGCCGCCGCACTGGCGCTGGGTGGCGCAGCGGTCGGCGTGTTCTCCGGTACCACGCCGGGACTGATCGCGGCGCTGCTGTGCCTGATCGCACTGGCGCCGCTGGCCATGCTGTTCAAGTCAATCCGTGCGGTGATGCAGGATGCCGAGGTCGCGCGCCAGGCGGTCGAGGCCCAGCGCATCGAGAGCGAGCGCAACCAGGCGGCCATCCTGCGCCTGCTCGACGAGATTGCAGGCCTGGGGCAGGGCGACCTCACCGCCACCGCCACCGTCACCGAGGACATCACCGGTGCCATCGCCGACTCGGTGAACATCGCGGTGGAATCATTGCGCGGCCTCGTGGTCGCCATCAACCAGTCCTCGGTGCAGATGGACAGCGCGGCGCGCCAGACGCAGGCACTGGCGCAGCACCTGGCCAAGACCTCCGGCTCGCAGTCCCGGCAGATCGCCGCCGCCACCGAATCCATCGGTGCGATGGCGACCTCGATCGAAGAGGTGTCCGGCAATGCCGAGCGCGCCTCGGACGTGGCGCGGCATTCGGTGGACGTGGCGCACAAGGGCGGCAAGGCCGTGCGTCGCACCATCGACGGCATGAACGGCATCCGCGAGACCATCCAGGAGACCTCCAAGCGCATCAAGCGCCTGGGCGAGAGCTCGCAGGAGATCGGCGGCATCGTCGAGCTGATCAACGACATCGCAGAGCAGACCAACATCCTGGCGCTGAATGCATCCATCCAGGCTTCGATGGCCGGTGATGCAGGGCGCGGCTTCGCGGTGGTGGCCGACGAGGTGCAGCGCCTGGCCGAACGCGCCGCCACCGCCACCAAGCAGATCGACGTCATCGTGCGCACCATCCAGACCGACACCAATGGTGCGGTGGTATCGATGGAGCGCTCCACCGCCGACGTGGTCAGCGGCGCGCAGCTGGCCGAGAACGCCGGTGCGGCGCTGGAGGAAATCGAGCAGGTGTCCAACCAGATCGCAAGCCTGGTGCAGAACATCTCTGCCAGTGCGCGCAACCAGTCGCAGTCCTCGCAGAGCGTGGCGCGCAACATGCAGGTGCTGCGCGAGATCAGCACGCAGACCGCCGATGCCACCAGCAACACCTCCGAGGCCGTCGCCAAGCTCGCGCTGCTGTCGGCCAGCCTGCGCAAGTCGGTGGCCGGCTTCCGCCTGCCCGAGGCGCCGCCGGCCAATGCCACCGCGCGCGTGCCGGCGCTGTCCTCGGCCAATCCCGAACACTTCGATCCCACCGGCACGCTGAACCTGCGTCGCGCGGTGGTTGGCGATGCGAATGGCTGAGGCAGCGATGGCGAACCCGGGCATCGCGAGCCAGACGCTCGATGCCGTGCTGCGCGAAATCCTGGCCTCTCTGAACGAGGCCCGGCTCGCGCTCGAGGCCTTCGTCGAGCAGTCCGACAACCTGCAGCTGCTGCAGCGCTGCAGCAGCGAACTCTCGCAGGTGCAGGGCGTGCTGCGCGTCATGGAGATCCATGGCGCGGCATTGCTGGCCGAGGAAATGCACCAGGTGTGCAGCTACCTTGCGTCCACCGCGTCCGCGTCGAAGAACCAGGCCGAATCCCTCGACGCGCTGATGCGCGCCATCGTGCAGCTGCCCGGCTACCTCGATCGGGTCCAGGCCGGCGGCCGCGACATGGCATTGGTGCTGCTGCCGCTGCTGAATGACCTGCGCGCGGTGCGTGGCAGCCCGCTGCTGTCCGAAGGCACGCTGCTGTCGCTGAACCTGAAGTCCAACCGGCAGGCGGAACCGGCCGCGCCGGCGCCTGGCGAGGATGCGCTGTCGGTGCAGCAGTGGGCGCGCAAGCTGCGGGTGCAGTTCCAGGCGGGTCTGGTCGGCTGGATCCGCGGTGAGCGCACCGAGGCGCACCTGGAGATGCTCGGCAATGTGGCCGCGCGCTTCGAGAAGATCGCCACTTCGCAGCCGCTGTTCCAGTTGTGGTGGGTGGTCGGCGCGGTGATCGAGGGCCTGCGCGAAGGGGGCCTCGAGGGCAGTGTCTCGGTGAAGCGCCTGCTCGGCCTTGCCGACCGGGAGATCCGCCGCCTTTATGAAGAGGGCGAGAACCGCTACGCCAACCATCCGCCGGTCGAGCTGCTGAACAACCTGCTCTATTACGTGGCGCGCGCCAGCAGCAATGGTCCGCGCATTGCCGCCGTGCGCAGCTCATTCCGCCTCGGCGAGCTGCTGCCGGTGGACGAGAACGTCGAGAAGGAGCGCGAGAACCTCTCTGCGCCTTCGATCAAGCTGATGCAGACCGTGGCCGCCGCGATCCGCGAGGATCTGGCCAAGGTCAAGGATGTGCTGGACATCTACGTGCGCCGCGGCGGGGCGGCGCCCGAGGAGATCGGCACGCAGGTCGAGCTGCTGCGCAAGATCGGCGACACGCTGGGCGTGCTGGGCCTGGGCGAGCAGCGCGCGCGCGTGCAGGCACAGATCGCGCGCATCGAGGCGCTGGTGCAGTCGCAGGAGCGGCCGTCGGAGTCCTCGCTGATCGACATCGCCGCGGCGCTGATCCAGGTCGAGGACCGCCTCGACGACGAGCTGGTGCGCATGGTGCTGCCGCGGGCCGCGGCCGAGCCCGGCGCAGAAGAGCCGGATGTGGACTTCGCGCAGGTGCAGGCCGCGGTGCTGCGCGAGTGCGTGGTGAACCTGGCGCGCGTGAAGGAATACGTGGCGCAGAATGTCGGCGGCACGCTCGATGCCGCCGGCTTCGACAACTGGCACGAACTGATGCGCGGCATCCAGGCGGCGCTGCGCATGCTCGGCAAGGTGCGCGCCGACGAATGCGTGGCGCGCGTCAGTGCACACCTGCGCCGCGTGATGCAGCCGGGCGGGTCGGGGCTGGGCACGCATGCGATGGATCGCCTCGCCGATGCCATCGTCAGCATCGAGTACTACATGGAGACGCTGCAGGCCGGGCGCTCGGATCCCTGGTACATGCTCGACAACGCCGAGACCGCGCTGCAGGCCGTGGATGCGCAGCCGGTGCGCGAGATCCCGGTGGTGTCTCCGGCCGCGTCGGAGAAGCAGCACACGGGCACGATGGTGATCGGGCAGGCCGGCCATGCGCCGCAGCCCGCACCGGCGCCGCCCGTTGCGCCGCCGGTGCTGCCGGTGCGCGGCAAGCCTGCGGTCGCGGATGCCGGCGATCCGGAGCTGCTTGCGCTGTTCCTCGAGGAAGCCGGCGAGGAAGCGGCGCGCATCGCGCAGAACCTGCCCGCCTGGGACCAGGATCCCGCACAGCTGGATGCGCTGGTTGCCGCGCGGCGGGCCTTCCATACCTTGAAGGGCAGCGGCCGCGTGGTGGGTGCCACGGCGCTGGCCGAGTTTGCGTGGTCGGTCGAGAACCTGCTGAACCGGCTGCTGGACAAGACGCTGACGCGCTCGCCGGCGATCCTCGGCGTGCTGCGCGAGGCGCTGGAGGCGTTGCCGCAGCTGATCTCCCAGCTGGAGAGCGGCGCAGTGCCGACGGTGGATGCAGTGGCCATCGCGACGCGGGCGCATGCGCTGGCCGCGGGACGCACGCCGGTGGCGCCGACGCGGACTGTTGTCGAACCGCAGCCGGCGGCGAAGGAGTCAGAGCCGGAGCCCGGGCCGGAAGCTGCACAGGCCTCTGCGGCAGATCAGGAACAATCCACGCCGGCACCTGATGCGGCGGCGGAGTTCGCAAGCGTCTTCGAAGCCGGGCCCGAGCCCGAAGCTGCGCCCGAGTCCGACGCTGCGCGCGAGCCTGAGCTTGCGCCCGAGTCCGAGTCCGAGTCCGAGTCCGAGTCTGAGCCGGAGTTCGACGCTGCGCCGGAGCCCGAAGCCGTGCAGCCGGATTCGCAGGCCGAGCCCGCCCCGGAATCTTCGCCGCCGGCAGAAGATCCGGCCGCCAGCGATGTCGATTCCACGCTGGGCGAGATCTACGCCCGCGAGACTGCCAGTCACGTGGCGGTGATCCGCGAATGGCTCCACAAACAGCGCACGCTGCCTGCACCGCATTCCCTGAGCGAGCCGGCGTATCGCGCCTGCCATACGCTGGCCGGCAGCTCGAAGACCGCCGGCGCGCGGCATGGCATCCGCCTGGCCGAGCCGCTGAACCAGTGGTTGCGCAAGTCCTATGACAGCAGCGTCGGCCTCGCCACCGCTGACCTGGACCTGATCGAGGCCTGCATGGCCGCGATGGAAGCGGTCAGCACGCATCTGGACGAGGAATCCGGTTTCTTTGCCTCGCACCCTGCGCTGCGCGATCGCATCGCGCGGGCCGAAGCCGCGCTCGACCAGCGCATCGCCGTCGCGACCGCACCGCCGGACACCTCTGCGGACGAGCCTGAAGAAGACCTGCCGCCCTCCACCGACTACGACGCAGAGGTTGCGGCGATCTTCAGTGACGAGGCCAATGAACTGCTCGAGGAATGCCAGTCCTCGTTCCAGCAGATCAGCCTCACTGCGCCCAGCCGCGAGGAGTTCGCCGCGCTGAAGCGCCCGCTGCACACGCTGAAGGGCGGTGCGCGCATGGCCGGCGTGATGACGATGGGCGACCTGGCGCATGAGCTGGAATCGCTGATCATCGGCATCGAGGTGGGCACAGTGCCCCCCAGCCGCGAGGCACGCGAGACGCTGCAGGGCGCCCTGGACGAACTGGCGCGCATGCGCGACCTGATGGCGGCGAACGCACCGGTGCCGGCGGCAGGTGGCTTGCTGCGGCAGGTGCGCGTGCTGAATGGAACCGCGCCGGCGCGTCCGGCTCCGGTGGCGCAGGCGCCCGCGACGCCCGAGGCCGCAAGCATTGCTGAACCTGCGACCGATGAGGCAGATGCAGCGGATGAGGCCGATGAGGCCGATGAGGCCGATGCCGCATCGGATGCGCCGCCTGCCTCGCCCGGGGATGCAGGCGAACCCGATGAGCTGGCTGCGGAGCTGGAATCCTTCGAGCTGCCCGGCGATTCCGGCGATGATGTCGAAGTGGACTTCGGTCCGGTCGAAGAAGTCACGCTGGAGTCGGAGCCTGGCGCGGACGAAGAGCTGTTGCCCGCCGCCGGTCCTGACGCGGCAAATGGTGAGCGCGATGCCGGTTCCGCTTTCACCGGCGGCGACCTGGCCGATGCGGTTGATGACATGGCCATCACCGGCGACGCTGCTGGCGCCACCGACGATGCACATGACACCGGAGATGCCGCCCTGGCGTCATCCGCAGCATCGCTCCACCTGCCGTCGAACGTGGTCGAGTTGCCGCGCGCCGCCGAGCCGCCGCCTGCCGCATCTGCGGACCAGAAGCCGGCCGCACCGCCTGCCTTCAACCCGCCATCGCTGGCTGCCGCGCCACGTCCCGCTGCCTTCCAGCGGCTGATGTCCGCCGCCGCGGTGCCCCCGGGCCGCGAACCCTTCGCACCGGCAGAACGCGTCGAGATGGCGCGCGTCGACGCCGAGCTGCTGAACCAGCTGCTCAACCAGGCCGGCGAGGTCAGCATCGCGCGCTCACGGGTCGAGCAGCAGCTGGGTTCAATGGAGTTCAACCTCGGCGAGCTGTCACGCACCGTGACCCGCCTGAAGGAGCAGCTCTCGAAGCTCGAGATCGAGACCGAGGCGCAGATCCTGCACCGCCACGAGACCGAGATGAGCCAGCGCGCCGACCGCGCCGACTTCGACCCGCTGGAACTCGACCGCTACTCCGCCATCCAGCAGTTCTCGCGTGCGCTGGCCGAGACCGCCAACGACGTGGCCAGCATCCAGGCCATGCTCGAGACGCTGTCGCAGGAGGCGCAGAACCAGCTCATCCACCAGGGACGCACGCTGACCGAGCTGCAGAATGGCCTGATGCGCACGCGCATGGTGTCGTTCCAGCGCCATGTGCAGCGCATGTCGCGCATCGTCCGCCAGGCGGCCACCGACACCGGCAAGAAGGCCGAGTTGATCGTCGATGGCGCCTCCGGCGAGATGGACCGGCAGGTGCTCGAACGCATGCTGCCGCCATTCGAACACCTGCTGCGCAATGCCGTGGCGCATGGCATCGAGACGCCGGCGAAGCGTGCCGCAGCCGGCAAGTCCGAGACCGGGCAGATCACATTGACGCTGCGTCGCGAAGGCTCCGAGGTCATCGTCGAGGTCAGCGACGATGGCGCCGGCATGAACATCGCCGCGATCCGTCGCAAGGGCATCGACCTCGGCATCATCCGCGAGGACCAGGCGCTGACCGACCAGGAGGCGATAACGCTGATCCTGGAGCCGGGTTTCTCCACCGCCGAAAGCCTCACGCAGGCCGCCGGCCGCGGCGTCGGCATGGACGTGGTGGCCGTCGAGGTGAAAAAGCTCGGCGGCTCGCTGAACATGGAGAGCGAGCCCGGCAACGGCACGCGCTTCACCATCCGCCTGCCGCTGACGCTGGCGGTCAGCCATGCGCTGGTGGTCGGCGTGGGCGATGAGCAGTTCGCGCTGCCGATGCCCACCATCGAGGGCGTGGCGCGCATCCCGCGCGAGGAAGTGCTGCAGCACCTGCGCAGTGACACACCCTCCTATGCCTATGGCGGCCACAAGTACCGCCTGCAGCACCTGGCGAACTTCGTCGGCCTCGAGGCCGGCCCGCTGCCCGACGAGGAGGCGATGCTGCCGGTGGCCATGGTGCGCGCCGGCGAGCTTTCCACCGGCGTGGTGGCCGAACAGCTGATCGGCACGCGCGAGATCGTCGTGAAGCCGGTGGGTCCGCAGATCGCCTCGATCCGTGGCGTGGCCGGCGCCACCATCATGGGTGATGGCCGCATCGTCGTGATCCTCGACATCGGCTCGCTGGTGCGTGCCGGCTGGCGCGGACGCGAGAAGGCCACCGGCACGCGCGAGCGCACCGAGCGGCGCATCACCGCGCTGGTGGTCGATGACTCGATCACCGTGCGGCGCGTGACCCAGCGCCTGCTCGAGCGCAACGGCATGCGCGTGCTGACTGCGCGCGATGGCGAGGATGCCGTGGCGGTGATGGAGGAGCACGTGCCCGATGTGGTGCTGCTCGACATCGAAATGCCGCGCATGGATGGCTATGAGGTGGCGCAGCACATGCGCTCCACGCCGCGCCTGAAGAAGGTGCCCATCATCATGATCACCTCGCGGGTCGGCGAGAAGCATCGCACGCGCGCGATGGAGATCGGCGTGGACGAATACCTGGGCAAGCCCTATCAGGAAAGCCAGCTGCTGGAGGCCATCGCACCGCTGGTGGCCCGGCAGGGCTCGCAGACCGCAGGGGCCTGAGGAACAGCATGAGCAACGACCGCCCGGCGGAACTCTATGGCCTGATGGTGCCGCTCGAGAAGGACCGTCTGCTGGTGCCGCGCGGCTGCGTGGCCGAGGTGGTGGGCTACCAGGCGCCGCAGGAAATGACCGGGGCGCCCCCCTGGCACCTGGGCATGATCAAGTGGAATGGCCGCAGCGTGCCGCTGGTGTCATTCGAAGGCTGTGCCGGCGGCGATGTCGCGCCGCCCACCGCGCGCTCCCGCGTGGTGGTGCTTAATGCCTTGAACGAGTCGCTGGGCGGCGGTGCGGTGGCCATCCTGTCGCAGGGTTCGCCGCAGCTGATGCGCATCTCGCCGGAGTTCGTGAAGCTCGATGCGACGCGCGACTTTCCGGAAGAGAGTCCGGTGGCCTGCCAGATCCTGCTGCTGGACGAACGGCCGCTGGTGCCCGACCTCGATCGCCTCGAGGCGATGATCGCCAGCGAGACCGAGCCGCTGCCGGGCGATTCCGATCTCGCCTGATCGTGCCCGCCGCGGATCGCATGTGACCGTGGCATTCGCAGCGCCCTGCTGATGCCGTGAAAAGATCGGCCTGGCCTGCGTTCATCGCCTTCCTTGTGCTGCTGCCCTCATGGCTGGGGTTGGCAGGCCACTGGCACTGGGCCCTCGACCTGTTCGCGCATTTCCGCTGGCAGTACCTGGTCGCCGCGTTCTTCGTGGTCGCCTGGGCCCTGTGGCGCAGCCGCCGCGTGGTGCTGGTGCTTGCTCTGGCCACGACGCTGCTGAATGGCTGGCTGATCGCCGCGCTGGCCTGGCAGCCACAACTGCGCACCGTCACGGCGGACGGCGATTTCCTGCTGCGCGCATTGAGCCTCAACGTGCTGACCAGCAACCCGCGCAGGGACGAAGTGATCGCGCATGTGCGCGACTCCGGCGCGGACGTGGTCGTGCTCACCGAGGTGGACCACGAATGGGCGGCGGCGCTCGAAGCGCTGGCGGCGCAATATCCCCATCGCCTCGTGCACCCGCGGCCGGACCACTTCGGACTGGCGCTGCTCAGCCGCGTGCCGCTGGAGTCGCCGCAGGTGCTGCAGGACGATCCGGTGCAAAGACCCTCCGTGGTGGCGCGCATCCGTCACCAGGGCCGCAGCCTGCTGGTGATCGGCACGCATCCGCCGCCACCACTGGGCATGCGCCTGGCTGAAATGCGCGACCGCCAGCTGCGCGCCCTGCATGCGCTGGTCGAGCAGCACAGCGGGCCGGTCATCGTGCTCGGGGATTTCAACGCCACCCCCTGGTCCGCGCCGATGCGCGAGCTGACCGCAGGCAGGCTGGGATACCGCAAGCCAGGAGCCGCCCTGGGCGCCCACATGGCAGGCGCGCACGCCGTTCGGGATTCCGATCGATCACGTCCTGTGCACGGCGCCGCTGGTGATCACGCGGCGCGAGGTCGGGCCGGATGTGGGGTCGGATCACCGGTCCGTGCTGGTGGAGATGCGTTGGCAGACCAGGCAGCGCTGAGCCGGCGGCGAGGCTAGCACCCGGATCATCACGGCGGCGCGAGTTCCTGCATCCGCTCGATCAGAGCGTCGGGAATCACGGAGAGGTCCACGGGCTCCGGGTGTGTGCTCGCAGGTCTGCCGTGCCCGAGCAGGGCGCGCAACTGGGGATCCCCGCCGGACAGCAGCAGCAGGCGCGGATCATCGCGGTGGCGGATGACCCACGAGCTCACCGGCCCGGACAGGTCGATGCGGTGCGGCTGGATGGTGTTTCCCTGCACGACGGCTTCGTGCACGGTGGTCTCCTGGGCCAGCCGTCCGTCTCGCACCAGCTGCAGGAACAGCTCGAAGACCGCCGGATCATCGATGCTGGCCAGCGGCTCGAGCACGCTGCGGGTGATCGGCGCCTGTGTGCCATCCATGCCGTGCTCGCGGATCAGCGCAATCAGCGGCTGCAGCACCTGCGGTTCCTGCAGCACGGCGCGTCGCTGCGCCTGCTGGGCCGGCGTGACCGCCAGTCCGTTGGCCACCAGTGGCGCAAGTCGCGCCGCATAGGGCTGGCTGGTGTCCAGCAGCGCCGCGAGGATCTCCTCCCGCCACCGGGCCTCGCCGTGCAACGCCCGCCGGGCCGTTCCACTGACCAGTGCGTCCGGATCCTCGCGCCCGATCAGGTCCAGTGCGCGATGAACCGCAGGATCCGCGCCAAACTCCTTTTCGAGGTGGGCCAGCGCAATCAGCCTGACTTGCTGGTCGGGATCATTGCGCAAGGTCTCCACCAGTGGCACCGCCAGTGCCGGATGCGATACGCCGGCCCAGCGCAGCGTGGACCAGAGATTCGCCCGCCTGCGCGCGGACTGGGCTGCGATATACCGGGCAAGCGCGCGGATCGTCCCGGCGTCCAGGCGCGACCCGCCATCGAAGGCCAGCCGTTCCACCAGCTTCATGACCCTTCTCTCGCCGGCGGTGAAATTCATGCAGGCATTGCAGGTGCCCATGTCGATGTGGTGCAGCTGCTCCACCACCTGCTGGAAATATGCGGTGTCCGGCGGGAAGACCTGCAGGCGCAGGAGCATCACCTGATCCGCCGCGATCAGCGCCGGCGTCTGGCATTCCTCGCGCAGGCTCCCGTCCGCTTCATTGCAGCCGGTCGGCAGCGCGCCTTCGACGGCGGCGGTCAGCGGGAAGTGATGCACGGCAGCGTCGCGCGCCTGCACGATCATCTCGATGCGCGGCGTGTCCTGCGGATCACCCGCTGCAGCCAGGTTGCGGTTCGTACCGATGGCAGTCACGGTCCGCACGCGCGCATCGCTCACCGGGGCAAAGCGAAGCACGAAGTCGGCTCGGGAATTGATTGCGCGCTCCGGCTGGTCTTCCTGATCCTGTACCACCAGGCCGGGTACCAAGCGCAGTTCATCGATCAGCGCTGCGCGCAGCGCCCCGGGCGCAGCGCCTCCGGCAAGCGGTTGCAACTCCTCCGGCAGCGGCAGGACCCGCACGGTCACGTGCGACGCCATCGCTCTGGGCGCTGCTGCGTCGGGTGCGGCGGGACTCATCGGCGACGCCGCGGGCGGCTCGGGCAGCGGCATCGGTGCCGCGACCACGACGACCGGTTCGGGCGTTGCGGCTTCCGCAGCGACAACCTGCGGCGGTACCTGCGGGTCCGGCGCTCGCCACTTCAGTGCCGCAGCTGCCGCAGCCAATGCGAGCACCGTGCCCAGCAGGGTGAATCCGGTCCGCCGGCGTGCCGCACCGCGCCCGAGGCGCGCCAGCACCCGCTCCGTGAATGCCGGGCCCGGATCCGGTGCGACGAGGCTGGCGCGCAGGCGCTGTTCAATGTCCATCGATCTCTCCGGCGCATTGTGCGCGCAGCCATTCGAGCGAGCGTCGCAGATGGCTCTTCACGGTCGCCACGGGCATGTCCAGCAGTTTGGCGATTTCGGCGGGGTCCAGGTCTTCCTGGTAGCGCAGGGTCATCACGGCCCGCGCGTGCGGCTGCAACTGCAGGAGCAGACGCCGCAGCTGGGCGGCGGCCAGCGGATCATGCCGGGCTTCCTCCGCCTGCGCCTGCGGTGTCTGCTCCAGCGCGCCCAGCGGCAGCTGCATGCCCTGCCGCGCCCGTTGCCGCAGATGATCAATGCACCGGTGCGTGACGGTGCGCAGCAGCCAGTGCTTCAGGTGAGCGTGGCTTTCCATCCGCGCGAGCGAGGCGTGCAGCTGCAGGAACGCATCCTGCGCCAGCTCTTCCGCATCCGCACGCCGGCCCACAATGCGCAGCGCCACGCCGAACACCCGGGCCTGGTGCTGCTCCACCAATTGCCGGAAGGCCGGCCAGTCGCCGGCCTGTGCCAGCTGCAGCAGGGGCTCCCCGCCGGCAGCGCTGGCCAGGTCATCCGGGTTCGAAGGGACGGCTTCAGAATCCATACTTGGCCATACGCCTGCCGGGACCGGCGAGGATGCAAAGAGTCAGGGCAACGCCAGCAGGATGATCGCCCGCCGCCGAGCACGATGGCGGGCTTTCAGTTCTCTCATCAAGCCTTCTTCACGCAGAAATCGCCGAGGCTGCCGGCCGCGAACTGCAACGCGGCGATTGCCGCCAGCGCGGCGGTCTCGGTGCGCAGGATGCGCGGACCCAGGCTGCAGGGCGCGAATCCCGCCAGGTTCGCCACTCGCAGTTCGGCAGGGTCGAATCCGCCTTCCGGACCAACCAGCAACGTGACGGGCGACAGCGCCGCATCCAGACGCACCCCCAGGTCCGCTCCGGCATCTGTACCGCGCCGCGCTGCGCCCGGGTCGCGCGCATCCTCATCGGGTACCAGCACCAGCTTCAACCCGTGCGATGCGTACTGCACGGCCTCGGCGAGGCCGGTGGGCTGCACCACCTGCGGCAGGCGATTGCGCCCGCACTGCCCGCATGCGCTGGCCACCACGCCCTGCCAGTGCTCGCGCTTCTGCGCGGCGGTCTCGCCAGTCAGCCGCACATTGCTGCGCTGGCTGGTCACCGGCACGATCCGTGTCACGCCCAGCTCAGTGGCCTTCTGCAGGATCAGGTCCATCTTCTCGCCGCGCGCGATGCCCTGAAGCAGCGTGATGTCCAGCGGCGACTCGCGCTCGACGGCGTGATGCTCGCCAATGCGCACGCTCACCTTACTGCGTTGGACCGTATCGATCTGCGCGTCGTACTCGCCGCCGGTGCCATCGAAGGCGCGCAGCGCATCGCCTGGCTTCAGTCGCAGTACGCGCACCAGGTGCTGGCCGGTGCCGCCCGGCAACTCGATGGTCGCGCCGCTGGCCAATGGCGGCGGCACGAACACGCGCGTCAATCGCATGTCGCCGCCTCGATGCCGCTGCGTGCGATCTGCGCCAGCAGGTCGATCTCCTCGGGCGTGACCACATAGGGCGGCATGAAATACACGACATTGCCCACCGGCCGCAGCAGCGCGCCACGTTGCAGCGCATGGCGATACACCGCCAGCCCGCGCCGCT
>CAYQJU010000019.1:42960-46737 GCA_964417875.1 uncultured Steroidobacteraceae bacterium | reverse complement strand
CCCACATCTCGTTCACCTGCGAGGGAAACTCGACGAAGTCGCGCGGCACGCTGGTACCGCTGAAATATGGATAGGTGACATCCGAGAACATGCCGTGCAATGCATGGCCGAACTCGTGAAAGGCCGTGATCACCTCGTCCCAGGTCAGCAGCGTCGGTTCGCCCTCGGGCGGCTTCGGAATGTTCAGGTGATTGGCGACCACCGGCCGCAGGCCCAGCAGCTTCGACTGCGACACATGGGAGTTCATCCATGCGCCGCCGCGCTTGGACTTGCGCGCATACATGTCGGCGATGAACAGCGCCAGCGGGCTGCCGTCGGCATCGGCCACCTCGTAGACCCACACGTCCGGGTGATAGACGGGAAGGTCGGTACGGCGCTTGAACGTCAGTCCATAGAGCCGGTTGGCGGCGAAGAACACGCCCTTCTCCAGCACATTGGTGAGTTCGAGATAGGGCTTCAGCTGCGCCTCGTCGAAGGCGAATTTCTTCACCCGCACCTTCTCGGTGTAAAAGTCCCAGTCCCACGCCGCCAGCGTGAAATCGTCCCCTTCCTGGCGGATGCGTGCCTGCAGGTCCGCCGCCTCGCGGCGCGCATTGGCCACGGCGGCCGGCGCCAGGCGGCGCAGCATGGTGTTCACGGCTTCTGGAGTGCGCGCGGTCTGGTCCTCCAGTCCATAGGAGGCATAGTCGGCAAAGCCGAGCAGCGCCGCACGTTCGGCGCGCAGCTGCATCGTGCGTGCCACGATCCCGCGGTTGTCGTACTCGCCCCCGCGGCTGCCGCGCGTCACCGAGGCTTCATGCACGCGCTGGCGCAGCGCGCGCGAGGTGAGCTGCACATTCACCGGCTGGCCGGTGGTGTTCAGCAGGGTCAGCACGTACTTGCCCTCGAGGCCCCGCGACTTCGCCTCGGCGGCGGCCGCTTCGATCTGCGCCGGCGTGAGTCCGTCCAGATCCTTCACATCATCGACCACCACCGCGGACGCGTTCACCTCGTCGAGCACGTTCTGGCTGAACCGGCTGCCCAGCGCGGCCAACTCGGCGTTCATCGCCTTGAGCTTTTCCTTGTCTGCCTCGCCGAGCCTTGCGCCGGCGCGCAAGAAGTCGCTGTGGTAGCGCTCGATCAGCCGCTGCGCCTCGGCATCGAGGCCCGGGGCGGTGCGTGCCTGGTACAGCGCCTCGACGCGGGCGAACAGCTTCGGGTCGAGCAGGATGGCATCGCGATGCGCGGCAAAGCGCGGCGCATAGTCGCTGCGCAGCTGGTTGCGCGCATCGTTGGTGTCGGCGGCCACCAGCGCGTAGAACACGGTCTGCGCGCGGTCGAGTACCTGGCCGCTGCGCTCCAGCGCCACCAGCGTGTTCTCGAAGGTGGGCGCGGCCGGATTCCCGGCGATGGCGCGCACTTCCTCGAGCTGCGCGCGCATGCCAGCATCGAAGGCCGCTGCAAAATGCGCATCACGGATGCGGTCGAACTGCGGATAGTTGAAGGGCAGGGGACTGGGCGCGAGGAAGGGATTGGTCGCGTCTTCGGCGGCGTGCGGCGTGGTGGTGACAAGCATGGTGGTGAGCAGGGCGGTGGCCTGGAGGGGACGGGAGGACATGGGCAGGTTCCGGAAAAGGGAAGCCTGGAGAATAGCCTACCGTACCGCGGCGCCCGGCCCTCCGCCGCAGATGAATTCGCCCGGTGGCGGGAGTAGCCTCGGGTTTCTGATCGGGAGGAGAGGCGGATGAGCCGGCCAGTTGTCTTGATCGTTGTCACGCTGCTGGTGCTGGCGGGTTGCCAGCGCGCCGACCATGCTGCGAACGAGGCGACCGGCGCTGCCGCCGGCGGCGCGGCCGCAGCTGCGCCCGACGCGGCCGCTCCCAGCACCTCGGTTGCGCATGTCGAAGGCATCACCTGGTTCGAAGGCGGCATCGACGCAGCCTTCGATGCAGCTCGTGAACAGGGCCGGCTGGTGTTCCTGTACTGGGGCGCCGAATGGTGCCCGCCGTGCTATGACCTGAAGGCGCATGTCTTCCCGCGGGCGGACTTCCAGCAGGCATTGCAGCAATTCATCCCCGTGTACCTGGACGGCGATGCGCCCGGAGCGCAGCGCATCGCCGAGCAGTTCCGCGTGCAAGGCTATCCGTCCGTGGTGGTGCTGACCGCGGACCGGCGCGAGCTGGCGCGCATCTCCGGCGGCAGCGACCTGGCCAGCTATGCCGGCGTGCTCGACCTGGCGCTCGAGGATGCGCAGCCGGTTGAGGCACTGCTGGAATCGCTTCGCGCCGGCGGACGGAAGCTTGAACCGGCCGAATGCCGTCGCCTGGCCTGGAACGACTGGTCGATGTGGGATGGCGAGCCGGCCGCACTGGCCAGCGCGCTGCAATCGGCTGCCGCACAGTGCCCTGCGGAATCGCCCGCGGATCGCGACCGGCTCATCGTGCACGCGGCCGATGTGGCCGCCGTGGCAGAGCGGTCGGCCATCGAGGCGGGTGAGGCGCCCTCCGCAACGCTGACCGAACTGGTGGGCAAGGTCGAGGCGCTGCTGGCAGATGCGCCACGCAGTCGCGATGCCGGTAATGCATTGCTGTACCTTTCCCCGGATTTCTTCGTCGTTGCACGCCATCTCGACCCGGCGCGGGCGCCGGATCTGCAGCGCCGCTATTTCGCACTGCTCGACGCGGTGGAATCCGATGCGCGGCAATCCGATACCGTCCGCCTGCTCTCGGCGGCGCGCCGCCTGCAGGCGGCCAAGGCGCTGGGCGGCAGCGAGGTCGCGCCGCCGGAGGTGGCCGCGCAGGCGCGCCGCACACTGCAGGATTTCCTGAGTCGCGACTACGACCCCAACGCCCGCGCCGGCATCGTCAACTCGGCCTCATGGGTGCTGCTGGAACTCGGCGACGACATGCAGTTGCGCGCCCTGCTCCAGGAGCAGATGAAGCGCTCGCGCACGCCGTACTACTACATGCCCGACATCGCTGACATCGAGGAGCGGGCCGGCAACTTCCCGGTGGCATTGCAGTGGCTCGAGCGCGGCTATCGGGAATCCCGCGGTTCGGCCACACGCTTCCAGTGGGGCGCGCTGTATGTGAATGGCCTGCTGCGCATGGCGCCCGGGGACGCCGCGCGCATCCGTGCTGCGGTGACGGAGGTGATCAGCGAGCTGGATGGCCCGGACCGCATCCATGCCCGTGCCCGCGTGCGGCTCGAAAGGCTGGATGCGGCGCTTCGGCAGTGGGCGGCGGAAACCGGCAGCGATGAGGCGCTTGCTGCCATCGGGCAGCATTGGCAGCAGATCTGTGCGCGCGTCCCGGAGTCCGATCCGGCACGGCAGGCCTGTCCCGGACTGCTGGGTGGCTAGCGGCACCGACCGGGAGAGGCCAGCATGGGGCACAACGGGGTGAGCGAACACCGGCGCATTGCCGCACCATTGCCAATTGGCTAGGCTCTTGCAGCTTCCAGGAGACGCGGCCCATGAGCTCCATTCACGATCAACAACCCATCCGCCGTACTGTCGGTCGCCGCCGCAGCCGCGATGGGCAACAGCTGACTACCGAAGACCGCGCCGCCATGGCGCAACTCGCGCGCTATCGGTCGCGCGCTCCGAAGGGCATCTACATCTACCACTCCGCCGAAGAGATGGATGCCGATCGTGTGCGGTGGACCGTGGATGCCATCGTCGAGCGGCATCGTTGACCGGTTTCACGCGCCCGGCGACCTGGGAGGACGTCAAGACGGTTGCCCGCCACCTCAACGCGGCCGGCGTCGAATACGCACTGGCCGGCGGTTACGCACTGG
>CAYQJU010000019.1:0-42860 GCA_964417875.1 uncultured Steroidobacteraceae bacterium | reverse complement strand
TCCACGCCCTGCGCCAGGTTCTCCAGCGCCTTCACCGTGGTCTCCCAGTCGATGCAGCCGTCGGTGACACTCTGGCCATATTCCAGCGGCCTGCCGGGCACGATGTCCTGCCGGCCGGCCTTCAGGTGGCTCTCGATCATCACGCCCGAGATGCGCGTGCTGCCGGTGGCAATCTGCGCGGAGATGTCGGCGAGCACCGCCGGCTGGTTCTCCGGCTTCTTGCTGCTGTTGCCATGGCTGGCGTCGATCATCACGCGCGGCGCAAGGCCCGCGGCTTCCAGCTGTGCGCAGATCGCCGCGACGCTGTCGGCATCATAGTTCGGCGTCTTGCCGCCACGCAGGATCACATGGCAGTCGGCATTGCCGCGCGTCGCGGCGATGGCGGTCTTGCCATGCTTGGTGACGGCGAGGAAATGATGCGGATGCGCGGCCGCCTGCACGGCATCGATGGCGATCTTCGCATTGCCGTCGGTGCCGTTCTTGAATCCCACCGGGCATGACAGCCCCGAGGTCATTTCGCGATGCACCTGGCTCTCGGTGGTGCGCGCGCCGATCGCGCCCCAGGCCACCAGGTCCGCGAAGTACTGCGGCGTGATGATGTCGAGGAACTCGCAGCCTGCCGGCAGTCCCATGCGGTTCACGTCGAGCAGCAGCTGGCGGGCGACGTGCAGGCCCTTGCCGATGTCGAAGCTGCCGTCGAGGTCCGGATCGTTGATGAGGCCCTTCCATCCCACCGTGGTGCGCGGCTTCTCGAAGTACACGCGCATCACGATCTCAAGCCGGTCGGCAAGGCGGCGGCGTTCGGCCATCAGCCGGCGGGCGTATTCCATCGCGGCGACCGGGTCGTGGATGGAGCAGGGACCCACCACCACGATCAGGCGGTCGTCCTCGCCGCGCAGGATCTTCTGCACGGCGGCGCGTGCCGCGACCACGGTGGTGCTGGCCGCATCGTCGCGGGGACAGTCGGCCAGCAGCTCTGCCGGCGTGATCAGTTCCCGCATCGTGCGGATGCGCAGGTCATCGGTATTGACGGTCACGGTCGTCTCCTTGGCCAAAAAAAAACCGCCATTTCGTGGCGGTTTTCCGGGTTCTTTGTGCTTCGCTGTTTCAGCGTGCACCCAGTCCTTCCGCCGCCATTTCCGGATGGGGAAAGTACTGCCAGTAAAAGTACCGGGTGCTCATGAGGTACAAGATGTACCAGAGGCCGGGCCGGGCCGCAACCGGAAAATCGCGCGAGGGGGCGCTAAAGGCGGGCCGGCCGCGGCGATCCGGGGCCTGTGCGCGGGCCCGGGGCCGCTGCGCGGGGCGGCCTGCCGGCTGCAGTACACTGGAGCCTGGCCAGGTGCCCGATACATATTCCAACAGGGAGCCGCCATGAAAGTACATCGATACATTCCGGGGTTTGCCGCCGTGCTGCTCGCCCTGCCGGCGATGGCGGCGGACATCGACGGGCGGTGGAAGGCTACGGTGGAGGGTGGCCCGAATGGCCCGGTGGAACTGCAGTTCGACCTCACCGCAGATGGCGAAAGACTCACTGGCACGCTGGGCGGTCCGGTGGTGTCCCCGCCGGTGCCGATCACGGACGGCGTGATCCGCGGCGAAGAGGTGAGCTTCTCGCTGGCCTTCCCGATGACCGATGGGGCGCCGCCGCTGCTGATCCGCTACACCGGCACCTTGCAGGGTGATGAACTGGACCTCGTCGGCGTGTTCGACATGGGGCAGGGGCCGGTGGAGGCGCCGGTGGTGGCAAAGCGCGCGAAGTAGCCATCGCGCCGGCTTCCCTGCCGCGCCTGCATCGACTGAAACCAATTTACGCCGGCGGCGTCCGGCTTGCGGCTGCGGGGCGAGTTTGCAACGATCCGGTGGACGCTGGCGTCGTCCGTCGGCACCCACCGGAGTTGCCCCATGACCGTGCGAGCATCCGCGCGCCCGTCCTTCCTCGCATTCATGCTGCTGCTGGCGACTGCACTGGCGCAGGCCGCCGCGCCGGCGCAACCCGAGCGCATCACCTCGGTCGAGGGCATCACCGAATACCGACTCGCCAATGGCCTGACGGTGCTGCTGTTCCCGGACCAGTCGAAGCCCACGATCACCGTGAACATGACCTACCTCGTCGGCTCCCGTCACGAGGGCTATGGCGAGACCGGCATGGCGCACCTGCTGGAGCATCTGCTGTTCAAGGGCACCACCAACATCCCGGACATCGCCAAGGAGTTCAATGGCCGCGTGACCAGCTGGAACGGCACCACCTCCAGCGATCGCACCAACTATTACGAACTGTTCCAGGCCAGCGAGGAGACGCTCGACTGGGCGCTGCAGATGGAGGCGGACCGGATGGTCAATGCCCGCATCGCCAGCGAAGACCTGGAAACCGAGATGACGGTGGTGCGCAATGAATACGAGCGCGGCGAGAACTCGCCCGTCAATGTGCTGGTCAAGCGCCTGCAGAGCATTGCCTACGACTGGCACAACTATGGCAACTCCACCATCGGCAACCGCTCGGACATCGAGAATGTCGAGATCGGGAACCTGCGCGAGTTCTACCGCCGCTACTACCAGCCGGACAACGCCGTGCTGCTGATTGCCGGCCGCTTCGATCCGGAGCGCGCGCTGCAGATGGTGAGCCGCCATTTCGGCCCCATCCCGCGTCCCACCCGGGAGCTGCCGAAGCTGTGGACCGTCGAGCCCACGCAGGACGGCGAGCGCAGTGTCACCGTGCGCCGTGTCGGCGACACGCAGGTGGTGGTGCTGGCCTACAAGACGCCCTCGCCGCTGCATCCGGATGACGTGGCGATGGACTATGCGAGCTTCGCGCTCACCGACATCCCCTCCGGGCGACTGCACAAGTCGCTGGTGGAAACGGGCAAGGCCGTGCAGGTGCTGGGCGGCGGACTGACCGGCGCCGATGGCACGCTGCACCTGATCGGCGCGGTGATGAAGAAGGGTGATCCCGTCGAGCCGGTGCAGCAGGAGCTGATCCGCGCCGTGGAGACGCTGGCCGACAACCCGCTGACGCCCGAAGAGATGGAGCGCGCGCGCATCAACTTCGCCAATTCCGCCGAGCGCATGATGAATGACCATGAGCGCATCGGCCTGGCACTGTCCGACTACATCGCGCTGGGCGACTGGCGGATGTTCTTCCTGAACCGCGACCGGCAGCAGCAGGTCACCGCCGAACAGGTGAGCGCGGCGGCCGCGCGCTATCTGCGCCGTGACAACCGTGTCGTGGGGCTGTTCCTGCATGAGGAGGATCCGCAGCGCGCCGAGATTCCGCGCGTGGCCAGCGCCGCGGAAGTGCTGAAGGACTTCCAGCCGAGGCAGGTGGAATCGGAGGCCGAGCAGTTCGATCCCAGCCCGGAGAACATCGAGCGTCGCGTGCGACGGCTGGAAATCAACGGCATGAAGGTGGCGCTGCTGTCGAAGAAGAATCGCGGCGGCACGGTGCAGTTCCGCATGACCATGCCGGCCGGCAACGTGGAGCTGCTGTTCGACCGCAGCTATGTGGGGGCACTGACCGGCAGCATGCTGATGCGCGGCACCACGCGCTACACGCGCGAGCAGCTGCGCGATGAGTTCACGAAACTGAATGTCAGCGGCGGGGTGGGCTCGCTGGGCGCCAGCTTCCAGACCACGCGGCCGAACCTGGTGGCCGCCATCCGCCTGGCCGCCCACACGCTGCGCGAACCGGCTTTCCCCGAAGGCGAGTTCGCGCAGCTGAAGGATGCGGCCGTCACGAACCTCGAGACGGCAATGTCCGATCCGGCGTCCCGTGCCTCCGAGGCACTGGGACAGCACTTCAACATCTACCCGCCGGGCGATCCCCGGCACTCGGAGACACTGCAGCAGCAGATGGAGGCCATCCAGGCCGTGACGCTGGAGGATGTGCGCCGCTTCCATCGCGAGTTCTATGCCGCGAACCGCGCGCAGTTCGCAGTGGTCGGCGATTTCGACGAGGAAGAGGTGATCGCAGCGATCGAGCAGGGCTTCGGCGACTGGCGCAACGACACTCCCTGGGAGCGCATCACCCGCGACCATCGGGACATCCCGTCCACCAGCATCTCGATCGAGACGCCGGACAAGGAGAATGCGGTGCTGCTGGCGCGCATGAACCTCGACACCAACCAGAACGATCCGGACTACGCCGCGCTGTATCTCGCCGATTACATGCTGGGCGGCGGTGCCGGCTTCGACTCGCGTCTGGTGGCGCGCATCCGCGTCCAGGAAGGGCTCAGCTATTCGGTCGGGTCACAGGTGGGCGGCTCGATCTTCGACCGCGCCGGTGGCTGGACCGCGCAGGCCATCGCCGCGCCGCAGAACATCGCAAGGGTAGAGGCGGCACTGCGCGAGGAACTGCAGAAGGCCATCGACGGCGGCTTCACCGACGCCGAGATCGAGAAGGCCAAGGCCGGCTGGAAGCAGAGCTTCGCGGAGATTCGCAGCCAGGATGCCTCGCTGGCCAGCCGCCTGCTCTCGCACCTGGACAGCGGCCGCACGCTGCTGACCTGGGACAAGGCCTTCGAGGAGCGCGTGATGGCGCTGACCGGCGATGAAATCCGCGACGCGCTGAAGAAGCACGTCGACCCGGCCAGGCTCACGATCGTGAAGGCCGGCGACTTCGCGAAGGTGGCGGCGGGCGCCGCTGCGGGCAACTGACACCACGGCTGCGGGTGTGGTGCAAGCCACACCCGCGCCGTCATGACGCCGTGGATCCGCGTTGCGCGATCCTAACGGACGTCGATGATCTCCTCGGACATGCCCTGCTCGTAGGTGCTCCACCCCGAATTGATCCCATAAGGCACCCGGTGGAACACCGCCTCGATGCGCGAGATCATCCCGTCTTCGATGCGGAACAGCTCCGCCAGCTGCCAGGTCCAGTTGATGCGGTCATGGTCGAAGAAGCCGAACGCGAACACGATGCCGCGCTCGCGGTCCACCGCGACGAAGCGCCGGTCGCGCACGCGCGAGACCACGCCATTCAGCGAGCCGTTCTCGAACTGCTCCTTGCACCTGGTGCGCGTCGGCGCGGCGCCACCCTGCGCGCCGGCCCGGCCCGCCAGCACATCGATGCCATTCTCGAAGCGCACGCAGTCGTCGGTAAAGTTGTAGTAGCCCTTGCCGTCATTGCGCGCAAGGCCGGTGAAATAGTAGTTGGCCGACTTGATCAGCTCCTCGCGCGTGGCGCGGCGTGCCTCGGGAATCGGCTGGCGGAAGATCTCGTGCGGCTGGCCCATCGCCTCCACCGCCTCGCCGGTGGGCGGGAAGCGCGATGGTGCCGCCGGCGCATTGCCGCCGCCCACCACCTGCTGCGTGTTGTCCGGGCGGATGGCCAGCTGCTCCACCTCGGTGATCCTGTTGTCGACGATCTTCAGTCGCAGTGCCAGCGCTGCCAGCGTGCCATCGGTCTCGGTCTCGCCGCCGAAGCGCACGGTGCCGATGTAGGCCACCTGCTGGGTTTCGACATCGGGCACGTAGAAGCGGTAGTTGCCCCGGCCGGACATGTTGAACCACAGCCCCTCGCTGCCCAGCGGCAGGCGGATGCCGTTCTCGGTGAACTTCACCTCGCGCGCGAACAGCGCGTCGCTGACGGTGTTGTCCTTCATGGCGTCGAGGTAGCGGTCCACGAAGCCCTCGAGGCAGGCGCGGTTGCAAGGGCCGGGCTGGGCCGGCGGATTGGCGGCCAGCGCAGCGGCTGGCGCCGCAAGCACAGACAGCAGGCAGGCAAGGCGCGCGAAGTTCATGGATGGATCCCTCCCTCGTTGGTTCGGCGGGCTATTGAACCGCAGGTGGCCACCGCTTCCAAGGCATAACCTGGGCGTCGCAAGGATCGACTTTCACCAGGGATTGCCTCGATCCTCCGCGCTTCAAACGGAGGGGCGTGCGCCGGACCGCCACGCATGCTCCACGGCATAGCGGGGCACGGATGCCTCACCGACACTGCGCAGCAAGGCGAACCCGTCCGCCGACAGGTTCAAAGGCGCGCGCAGGGCAAGTGGCCATGACCGGCCGGTCATCGCAGCGGCCGGCATCCGTCGCCCCACCGTCACGTGGGGCCGGAAGGGCTTCGCATCGCCAGCACCCGGCGTGATGGCCGATACCCTGCGCAGGCGGTGGGCAAGATCCGCGACGGTCGAGAAGTCCTGGTCTTGCGCCGGGACCAGACACACCAGCTGCGCGCGGTGCCAATAGTCCAGTTGCCCAAGCTGCAGGCGGATGCGCGGCGGAGACACATGCCCGGTGATGTCGCGGATGAGACCCGCGATGCGGCCTTCTTCCACTTCGCCCAGGAAGTGCAACGTGAGATGCAGGTCATCCGGCAGGACTGGCTTGCCGCCCGGTTCCTGCAGCAAGGGCGCCGTCGCCGCGGTCATTGCCGCTGCCTCATCGGGACGGGGTTGAAGCGCAAGGAACAAGCGTGGCATGGCGCTGCAACCTAGCATGGGTCAATGGCAGCGACAGGGGCGGATTTCTGGCGAGCGTGTGGTCATTTGCGGCACCTCACACCGCCTCGTCGGTCGCAATATCAATCCGTGCCTTTGACATGATAAGTGCATGAAAATATGCTGACATTCATGACGACGATGATCCAGATTCGCGGTGTTCCCGCCGATTTTCACCGGCGCCTCAAGGCACGCGCCGCCACGGAGGGTGTTTCGATGTCCGAGTACATCCTTCGCGAAGTCGGCAAGTCGCTGGAGACGCCGACGCGTGCGGAAGTGCTGGCCCGGATCCACGCGCAACCAACCTTCGAACTTCCGGGCATCGTCGAAAGTCTCCGCGCCGGCCGGGACGATCATGAAAGCAAACCTGGTCGTCCTTGATGCGTCCGCCCTGGTCGAGCTGGTTCTCGCGACGGCCACAGGCAAGAAGCTGGCGGACCGGATCGCATCGCCCGCGATTTCCGTTCACGTGCCGCACCTCGCAGATCTCGAGGTGCTGAGCGTACTGAGGCGCGAGCTGCGCGACGGCCACATCGACGCCGGCCGCGCAAACCTTGCGCGGCAACACCTGCGCGAGCTGGACCTGCGGCGTCATGCCCACGATGCCCTGGCTGAACGCATCTGGCCGCTGCGCGACAACCTCAGTGCGTACGATGCCGCCTATGTCGCGCTTGCCGAGGGCCTCGATGGCGTGCTGCTCGCGCGCGACGCCCGGCTTGCACGCGCCGCTGGCCTCCGGTGCCGGGTTGAGTTGCTGGCGAACTGACCTGGCCCCGGTCCGCTCTTCGAACGCCACCGCGAATCGGGAAGTATTCCCGCCGCTTGCCGGGAGCCCCTCCAATGCCAGGCGCGTGCTTTCCGGCAAGACTGCGCGGCTGCTTTACTGATCGGGGGATTCGTGAACAAGACCATCGTAGTGGGCGCCGGCCTGCTGGCCGTCGCCGCCGGAGCCGCCGCGCAGGACAACAACGCAAGGCGCAATGACGGGCAGACCCTGTCGCCGATCGAGGTCTGGGGCGTGGTGCCCGCAGACACCGATTCGGCGCCGGCAGCGGTCAGCGAACTGACGGCTGAAGACATCGAGACGCTGCGCCCCTACACGCTGCACGATGCGCTGAAGTTCATCCCGGGCGTGCGCACGCTCGACGATGACATCCTCGGCCGCCGCTCCGGCATCGGCGTGCGTGGCGCACCGACGCGCCGCTCGCGCCAGGTGCTGCTGCTCGAAGACGGCACGCCGATCAATGCCGCCACTTATCTTGACGCCAGCGCGCACTACACGCCGCCCACCGAGCGGCTGGAGCGCATCGAGGTGATCAAGGCCAGCGGCCAGGTGAAGAACGGCCCGCTGAACAACCACGGCATCATCAACTTCCGCAGCATCCGGGGCACACCGGAACCGCGCACGCGCCTGGAAGCCGCCTTCGGCAACCAGGACACGCAGCGCCAGCATGTGTCGCACCAGCGCACCGACGGCGACCTGGCCTCGGCGTTCTCGTACACCCGCCTGAAGGCCGATGGCACCTTCGATGTCGAGGACACGCATTACCAGGACTTCTATGCCAACGCCGACTGGAAGATCAGCGCGCGCCACGAGATGTCTGGCTCGGCGCTGTACTTCCGCGAGCGCTCGCACTATGACGAGAGCAACCTGACGCCGCAGGAATATGCAGCCGCGCCGCGCACCAAGGCGGGCCGCTTCGGGCAGGAGCACAACACCATCGCGGTGGATTACCTGAAGTTCGACCTGATGCATCGCTTTGCGCCCAGCGAGGCGTTCAGCCTTTCGACCCGTGCCTTCCACACCAACCTGGACCGTCCGCGCTTCACCGTGGATCCGGGCGAATACGTGGTGGGCGCCCTGCCTGATCTGGTGCTGGACGACGGCGATGGCGCGTTCGTGCCGGGACCCTCCGGCAATGGGCAGATGATCAGCCGCGACCGCCACTATCGCAATTATGGCCTGGAGAACCGCGCCGAACTGCGCCTGGACGGCGGCCACACGCTGGAGTGGGGCCTGCGCGCCGAACGCCAGACCTTCGATGACCGCCGCACCGAAGGCGATGTGGGACAGATCCTCACGCCCGGCAACCGCGGCGAGCTGACGCGCGACGAGCAGTACCGCTCGTGGGCGATGTCGGCCTTCGTGCAGGACCAGATCGTGGCCGGCGACTGGACCTTCGTGCCTGGCCTGCGCGCCGAGCGCTACACGCAGCACCGCCAGCGCGTGTTCCCGACGCTCGACCCGAAGGAAAGCGAGAAGCGCTCCGTGCTGCTGCCCGGCGTGAGCGTGCTGTATGACGGCTTCGACAATGCCCAGCTGTTCGGCAGTGTCGAGCGCGGCTACACGCCGGCCATCGCACGCGGCAGCAGCTTCCCGCTGCGGCCGGAGATCGGCATCAACTCGCAGCTGGGGCTGCGGGCAGCGCCGGCCAGCGGCGTCAGCATCGATGCGGCCGTGTTCTACAACCGCCTGCGCAACACGCTGGTGCAGCTGCCCTACATCGATCCGGACACCTTCGCCAGCGTGTATGTGAACGAGGCGAACTCGCGCGCCTTCGGCGTCGACCTTGGCGCGCGGGTGGATTCCGCCGCATTCACCGGCTCGGCGCTGAACCTGTTTGCCGCGGTGGCGTGGAACTACACCAATGCGAAGTTCACCGGCGGCGACATGCGCGGCAACAGGGTGCCGGAAATCCCGCTGCACTTCGGCAGCCTGACGCTGGGCATGGAGCATCGCGCCGGCTGGCATGCCAGCCTGACGCTGTCGCACGAGGGCCGCTTCTTCACCGATCCGGCCAATACGGGCGCGCCGCTGCTGGTGGGCGAGGACTGCATCGAGGATGCCGAGTGCGAGCCGCTGGGCGCCGGCGATGCCATCGACCTGCGCGAGCCCATCGTGCTGGGCGCGGTGCCCAGCCGCACGTTGCTGTCGGCGCGCGTCAGCTATCGCCTCACCGACGGGGCGTCGCTGTGGGTGCAGGGCCGCAACCTCACCGACAAGCAGTATGTGGCCGACTTCCAGAACGGCATGCGCCCGGGCGCACCGCGCACCGTGGTGGCCGGCGTGACGGTGGTGTTCGACTGAAGACAGCCGCCGGGAGGCGCTGGCGCGCATTGGGCGCCAGCGCCTCCCGGCCGTGACCCGTGTACCATGCCGGCTCCGCGAGGAACCACCTGAAGGGAGCTGGCATCGATGACGCACACCGCGCGTGCCTTCGCGCCGGCGCCCGGAAGCTGGGGCTCGATCGCGCTGATCTACTGCTACGGCGTGCTCACCACCGCCTCGCTCAGCAAGATCATCCCCATCCTCGGCGACACCGCCGTGCACCTGGGTGCAAGCCCCGCGCAGTTCGCGCTGCTGATCTCGCTGATGACCATCCTGCCGGCCGTGCTGGCTTCGGTCGCCGGTTCCATTGTCGATCGCGTCGGCGCGCATCGCGCGCTGCAGATCGTCGCGGTGCTCGGTGTGCTGGTGAATGCCGCCTACCTGCTGACCGACTCGCTGGGAACATTCATGGCCGTGCGCGTGGCCGAGGGCCTGATCGCCGTCGGCACCTATTCGGCCGCACCGGGCCTGATCATGGCCACCGCTGCCGATGCGCGGCGCCGGCGCGCGATGGCGGTGTGGTCCACCTACACGCCGGTGGGCATTTCGCTGGGTCTTGCGCTGTCCGGCAGCTTCGCCGGCACTGCCAGCTGGCGCGGTGGATATGCCGTGCACCTGGCGCTGTTCGCGCTGCTGGTGGCGACTATGTGGATGCTGCCGCGGGCGCCGGCAATGATTGCCGCCGGCCGCCTGCAGCTGAAGGGCCTGTTCAACGCATGGACGCAGCCCGGACCGCTGCGGCTGTCGCTGTCGTTCGCAATGCTGATCGTGGTGGGCTTCGGCATGAGCACCGTATATCCGGAGTGGTATGCGCGCCAGCAGCTTGCCGAAGCCTGGGCGGTGCAGCCGGGCGAGGCAGTGGGTCGTGCGTCGAACATCCTCGCGGTGGTGAACCTGGTGATGATCCCCGGGGGCTTCATCGCCGGCGCGCTGCTGGCCCGCGGCTGGCGGGATTCACGCCTGCTCACCGTGCTGGTCATCGCCACCATCCTCACCAGCCTGCCGCTGTACATGCCCGGACTGGCTGACGTTCCGCGCAGCCTCACGCTGGTGGTCTGGATGCTGCTGCAGGGCGCGATGATCGCGGTGGTGACCTCGGCGCTGCCGCGCGTGGTCGCCGATCCGCGTCAGGGCGCAGCAGCGGCCGGACTGCTGTCGCAGCTGGCCGCGCTGGTCACCTTCGTCACGCCGCTCATCTGGCAGCCGCTGCTGCAGTCCGCGATCGCCGATCCCGCGGCGTGGCCCGGCTTCGTGATCGTGGTGGCGGTGGCGGCCATGGCTTCATGGGCGATCTTTCCGCGGCGCTGAATCCGGCGGCAGCGCCGGCAGCACCGGCGGCAGCGGACAGTCGAGCACCGCGCAGATCGCGCGCAGCAGCTCGGCCTCACCCGGGGCGAGCATGCTGTCATGAGCGATGGTGCGCACCAGCGCCTCGATCAGCAGCTGCTTGGCCGGCGGCTGCAGCTTGCCCAGCCGGTCCAGCGCGCCATCGAACAGCGGGACCCAGTCGTCGATGGCCTCGTAGCCGGGGCGATGGCGCGGCAGCAGCGGGGCAAGTCCGGCTTCATAGGATTGCCGTGCCTGGCGGTCATCCGGCGCGCCGCAGCGCGCGAGCACCGCGAACACGATGCCCAGTTCGGTTTCGCAGTCGCCCAGGGTCAGGCGTCCATGCGGTGGATCCGGATCATCCAGCGCCAGCAGCGCCCGCACGGCCAGCTTGTCCAGGGCGTACTCGAACACGCTCAGCCCGCCATCCAGGCGCATCAGCTCGCGCAGCACCTGGGTGAAATGGAGCCGGTCTGCGGCGGGCACGGCGCGCAGCGCCGGGATCACCTGCAGCACTGCGGGAAGGCGCTGCAGCGGTTCCAGGTTCGCGCTCACATGCGACAGCGCATGCACGCGCGCGGCAAGGGCAGGGCCCAGCCTTTCGCGCACGAAGGTGAGGCGGCCATCGCGCACGGCGTGGTCGGAATAGATGACGATGGACAGCAGGATGGCCTGCGCGCCCTCCGGATCTTCGGCGGAGGCGCGCAGTGAAGCAGGCAGCGCGCGGCGCAGCGCCACGGCGCGATCCAGGTGCCGGGGAGTGGGATCGCCGGCGGTGCCTGCGATCATGGCCGCGGCGGCGGCCGGCACCGCCATCGCGATCGGCACCGGACCCGCGCCGCCATTCGCCAGCGGCAATTGCTGCGCATCACTCACAGGCCGCGCGGCCGCCGGCGTGGCCTCGCGCACCTGCTCGGCCTGCCAGGCCTTCACCGCCTGGCGCTTCAGTGACTCCAGCCGGTCGGCGTTGATCGAGGGATCCAGCGACTGCAGGCGCTCGAGCAGCGACGGGTGGGTCGCGAACAGGCTGCGCGAGCGATGCGCGAACAGCATGTGGGCCATCTGCTCCATGCCGGGGGCTGCGAAGCGCCGTTCGCCAGCCGCCGCCACGCGCACCAGCGCCTGCTTGAGTCCCTGCGGATTGCGCGTGAACTGCACCGCCGAGGCATCGGCCAGGCTCTCGCGCCGGCGCGAGATCCACGCCTGCAGCAGCCTTGCGAACATCCATCCCACATAGCCGACCACCGCCAGCACCGCGCCGATCACCGCCGCCCAGACGCCGGCCCGGTTGGCATGGCGCGACGCGCGCAGCATGGTGCGGCCTGCTGCCGCCACCGCCATCAGGCCGTAGTTCATGCCCACCAGGCGGATCGAGATGCGCATGTCGCCATTGAGGATGTGGCTGAACTCATGCGCGATCACGCCCTGCAGCTGCTCGCGGTTCAGCCGCGTCAGCGCGCCGCGGGTGACGGCCACCGCGGCATTGGCCGGCGTGTGGCCGGCGGCGAAGGCATTGATGCCATCCTCCTGCTCGAGCACATAGACCTCGGGCTTGGGCACGCCGGAGGCGATGGACATTTCCTCGACCACATTGCTGAGCATGCGGCGGCGTGGATCCTGCGCATCGCGCTCCACGCGCACGCCGCCCAGGCTGCGCGCCACATAGCCGCCACCGGCACGCAGCTGCAGCATGCGCATCAGGCTTGCGCCACCGATGAAACCCAGCAGTCCCAGCAGCACCAGCACCGTGGTGCCGGGATGCTCTGCAACCCATGCGGCCAGCGAGGCCTCGAAGGGATCGCCATCGCGACCCAGCGCGAAACCCACGCGCAGCACGCTGAGCACCAGTACGCCCAGCACCAGCACCACGGCGCCGACGCAGGCCGTGAAGGCCCAGCCGAGCAGGCGCGAGTCACGTCGCGCCTGCGCCTGTGCGCCGAAGAAATCCATCGCGGATCAGCCGCAGGCTTGATATCAGGCGAAGCTGACCTTGGGCGGTTCGCGCTTCTCCGGCGCCGGGGCGTCGAGCATCTTCGCCGGCTCGAAGCTGAACCAGCCGGCCACCATCGAGTTGGGAAACATCTCGCGGGTGTTGTTGTAGCCCATCACCGCATCGTTGAATGCCTGGCGCGCGAACGCGATGCGGTTCTCGGTGGAGGTGAGCTCCTCGGAAAGCTGCATCATCGTGGTGTTGGCCTTGAGGTCCGGATAGGCCTCGGCCACCGCGAACAGCCGGCCCAGTGCACCGGCGAGGCCGGCTTCGGCACCGGACAATTGCGTCAGCGCCGCAGCGCTGCCCGGATCGGCCGCCGCGGCCTTCAGTCCCGCCACGGCGCTGTTGCGCGCCGAGATCACCGATTCGAGCGTCTCGCGCTCATGCGCAAGGTAAGCCCGGGCGGTCTCGACCAGGTTCGGGATGAGGTCATAGCGACGCGTCAGCTGCACGTCGATCTGTGCGAACGCGTTGCGGAAATTGTTGCGGCCGGCAATCAGCCGGTTGTAGATGGAAACGCCCCAGATCAAAAGGACGGCCAGCAATGCCAGGATCACGATGAGAACCATGCTTGAACCTCTTCCCGGGTTTGTCCTGCGCGCTATGTACCACGAAACGGCCCGCCGCTACGATGAACGCCATCATGGAAACGACAACGCTGCTATGGGTGCTGGGCACGGTGCTGATCCTCGCCGGACTGGCCGGCACCCTGCTGCCATTGCTGCCCGGCATCCCGCTGATGATGGGCGGCATGCTGCTGGGCGCATGGGCTGAAAACTTCACCCGCGTCGGCTGGGGCACGCTGGCAGTGCTGGGCGCGCTGACGCTGCTCTCGCTGCTGGTGGAGGCACTGGCTGCGGCACTGGGCGCAAGGCGGGTGGGGGCCAGTCGCGCCGCGCTGGCCGGTGCCGCGCTGGGCGCATTGTTCGGCTTCTTCGGCGGATTCATCGGCATCCTGGTCGGCCCGTTCATCGGCGCGGTGGCCGGTGAACTGATGGCCCGGCCGGGCGCCATGCGCGCCATGCAGGTGGGTGCGGGTGCGTGGGTGGGCTTCCTGGTCGGCACCGTGGCCAAGGTGGCCATCGCCTTCATGATGCTGGGCCTGTTCATCGCCGCGCTGCTCATCGAATGAGCACGGCCACGCCTGCCGATGCCGCGCCGGGCTGGCGCGGCTTCGTGTCGATGCTGGGCGAGACGCATTTCTCGCCGTTCAAGACCTATGTGGATCGCGCCCATCGCACCGTGGTGGTGCTGAATCCGAAGGTGGGCACCAAGACCTTCCGGCAGGCACTCACCGATGGCCTGCGCGAAGTGCGCGGATACACCGATCCTTCCGAAGGCCGCTACCGGTTGTTCCGCAATGCGCGCCGCTTTCCGTTCGCGCCACTGGGAGATTATGCGCATGCGCTGCGTTTCCCGGCCCAATACCAGTACTTCTGCTTCGTGCGCAATCCCTATGCTCGGCTGCGTTCTGCCTGGCAGAACAAGTTCGCCTACGGTCACGAGCAGGGCTATTCGCGCAGCATCCGCCGGCGCGAGCTGGCGCGCCTCCGGCGACATGCCGCATCGGCGGGCCTGCATGGCGGGCGCGACGGCGAGGCGATTCCCTTCGCCACCTTCCTCTCCTATGTGGAGAGCCAGCCGGAAGGAAATCGCGACCACCACTGGGATGCCCAGCACGCGGTGCTGCTGATGCACCGGCTGCACTATGAGCGCATCTTCCGCATGGAAGGGGAGTTCACCGACGGGCTGCGGCACATCTTCAGCCGCATCGGCCTGGCGGGTCCCGCAGTGGAACGCGCGCTTGCCACGCAGAAAAATGCCAGCCCGAGGGCCGAGGCGCCGGTCTACGACGCAGCGCTGGCGGCGCGGGTGCATCGGCTCTATGCCCGTGACTTCCAGCTGTTCGGCTACCTGCAGGAATCCTGGCAAGGATTATGAATCGCTGTCCGGGCAATAAAATCAGCAGCTTGCGCCGGAAGTAATAATGCGTGAGCTATATAACGAATAGCTGCCGCGCCGGTTGCCTCTGCGCGCCAGAAAGACGATTCTTCGCTTATCAAAACGTTTGAGAGGAGCGACCAAGTATCGATCCTCCGGCGACAGAGGGGGGATTATGGCTTTGACGTTTCGCAAGCTCGAAGTGTTTGTGGCCGTGGCCGAGGACGGCAACTTCCGCAAGGCCGCTGAACGGCTGGGCATCAGCCAGCCATCGGTCAGCTCGCAGATCAAGTCGATGGAGCGGTATCTCGGTTACCAGCTCTTCGACCGCCACCGCGGCGCCACCTGCGAACTCTCCAGTGAAGGCCGGGAATTCCTGAACCGCGCGCGCGAGCTGGTGGTGGCGCAGAGTGCGCTCACCTCCGAGCGCCGCCGCGCGGCGCCAGTGCCGGTGACCATCCGCGCGATGATCGGCCCGCTGCTGATGGAGCGCCGCGTGAAGCCGGCACTGGCCCGCTTCCAGGAGATGCATCCGCATATCGACCTGCAGTTCGTGCCGTTTGCGCCAAGCACCGATGGCGCCAGCACGGTGCGCCGGGGCGATGCCGACGTGCTGCTCTACACCGGCGCGCTGCCCGAAGCCGACGATGGCATCACCACCGAGGTGGTGTCGCGCATCAGCTGGTCGCTGTATGGCGTGCCCACGCTGGTTCGTCCGGTGCTGCAGGGGCTGCGGGCACTGAACGACCTGCCGTTCCTGCTGTGCCCGGATCATTTCCGAATCACGCAGTGGACGCTCGACCAGTTCCACCGCAAGGGCGTGGTGCCGTTCAACATCGCCGCTCGGCCGCCATTCATGGACACGCTGCTGCAGATGGTGCTGTCCGGCAAGGGCATCGGCATGTTCTTCGACATCGAGATGGCCGCCCACATGCGGGCCGGCCGGGTGCTGCCCTGCGGGCCGGTGTTCGACCCGGTGGCCCGGGTGATGGTGTTGGGCCCCCGCGCCCGCTCCTCCGAAGCCGCGCCGGTGCTCGCGTTCCTGCGCAATGCCGTGCGCCGGGACGACGAGATTATTGCATCGCAGCATGCCCGCCTGGGCCGTCCGGGGCTGTTGGCGAACGACGACACGGTGGTGCGGGTCTCGGGTCTGTAGGCAATCTCCGGCCCCGATTGGGGCCCGAATGTGACGCATGACAACAAATTTGTCATGACGGCGCGGGGCCTGCTTGTGTATAGTTCCACCTCGAGACCAGTGGCGTTTTCGCCTTTGCGTCTCGATAGTCGTGGAACAAGACCCCCCGTTTCCACGTTATATTTTAGCCCCGACTCCGGTCGGGGCTTTTTTTTTGCCACCACTGCGGGACGCAGCGTCTCGAAATTCAGATCAGGAACGTGATGCGCATCGCCGTCCCCCGTGAGATCAAGAATCGTGAGTACCGCGTCGCGCTGACACCCTCGGGTGTGCGCGAGCTGACCGCTGCAGGACACGCCGTTACGGTCGAGCAAGGTGCCGGCATCGGCGCAGGCTACCCCGATGAACTGTATGCCGCGGCAGGGGCCGGCCTCGAGGCCGATGTCGCCACGCTGTTCGGCGAGGCCGAACTGATCGTCAAGGTCAAGGAGCCCCAGCCGGATGAGTGCCGCCGCCTGGGTCCCGGCCAGACGCTGTTCACCTATCTGCATCTGGCCGCCGATCGCGCGCAGGCCGAGAACCTGATGGCCTGCGGCTGCACCGCCATCGCCTATGAGACCATCACCGCGCCGGATGGCAGCCTGCCGCTGCTCGCGCCGATGAGCGAGATCGCCGGGCGCATGTCCGTGTCGGTGGCGGCGTGGTGCCTGATGAAGGCCCAGGCAGGCGCCGGTCTGCTGCTGGGCGGTGTGCCGGGCGTCGCGCCGGCGCGCGTGCTGGTGCTGGGCGGCGGCGTGGCCGGCAGCCACGCGGCGCGCATGGCGCTGGGCGAGGGCGCCGATGTCACCGTCATCGATCGCTCGCTGCCGCGACTGCGCCAGCTCGCTGCCGAATTCGGCACCGGCCTGAAGACCGAATATTCCACGCAGGATGCGGTGGAACGCCTCGTGCAGGCCGCCGATGTGGTGATCGGCTCGGTGCTGGTGCGCGGCGAGACTGCGCCGCGGCTGGTGACGCGCGCGATGGTGGCCGGCATGCAGCCCGGTTCGGTGCTGGTCGACATCGCCATCGACCAGGGCGGCTGCTTCGAGACCAGCCGGCCCACGAGCCACGATGATCCCACCTTCATCGAACACGGCGTGGTGCACTACTGCGTGACCAACATGCCGGGCGCTGTGCCGCGCACCTCCACTGCAGCGCTGACGCATGCCACGCTGCCCTACATCCGCGCGCTGGCCGATGCCGGCGTGGCGCGTGCGCTGTCGGCCGATCCGCATTTCCGCCGGGGCCTGAACGTGGCCGATGGCGAGATCCGCAGCGAGCCGGTGGCACGTGCGCTGGGCCTGCCGCTGCATGCCTGACCGGGCCGGTCTTTCCGCGCATCACCGCGGCGCTTCAGGCTAGTATCCGCCCGGATGGAGTTGCCGGATACGCATGCCCTGGTGACGCTGCTGGTGGCAGCGGGTGCTTTCTACCTGTACACGCGCCCGTGGATCCGCATCGAGATGGTTTCGGTGCTGCTGCTGCTGGCGCTGCTGGTGATCTTCCATTTCTTCCCGTTCATCTCGCGCGATGCGCAGCTCACCGAGGTGGAGGTGCTCGGATCCTTCGGGCATCCGGCGCTGGTGGCCATCTGCTGCCTGATGATCCTCGCGCGCGGCCTGACGGTGACCGGCGCGCTGGAGCCGATGGTGCGGCTGCTGGCGCGCATCTGGTCCATCCATCCGGTGCTGGGCCTGCTGGTGACGCTGATCATGGCCGGTGCGGCCAGCGCGTTCATCAACGACACGCCGCTGATCGTGCTGCTGTTGCCGGTGCTGATCAGCCTGGCACAGCGCACCGGCACCTCGCCGGCGCGCAGCCTGATGCCGGTCAGCTTCGCGGTGCTGGCCGGCGGCATGCTCACCGCCATCGGCACCTCCACCAACGTGCTGGTGCTGTCCATTGCCAGCGACCTCGGCATGCAGCCGATGGGCGTGTTCGACTTCACCTCCATCGCGGCGGCCGGTTTTGGTGCAGCGCTGGTGTACCTGTGGCTGATCGCGCCGCGGCTGCTGCCGGATGCGCCGCTGACCAACATGGTTTCGCCACGCCGCTACGACGCGCAGGTGGAACTCACCGCAGAGCATCGCAAGCTGGTGGGGCGCAGCCTGGCGCGTGCCGCGCGCGCCTTCGGGCAGGCGCTGCCGGTGACTGCCGTGGAGCGCCAGGGCACCGACTTCGGCCTGGATGACTCGCTGGTGCTCGAACCCGGCGATGTGCTGCGGCTGCGCGATACGCCCGAGGGACTGCGCGAGTTCGGCGCCATCTTCGGCGTCGGCGAACTGGCGCAGCCGGTGCTGAACAAGCCGGACATGCGCCTGGCCGAGGTGGTGATCGGCAACGACTCGCCGCTGGTGGGCCGCATGCTCAGCCGCGTCAACTTCGAGGAGACGCATGATGTGAAAGTGGCCGGCCGCGACTATGGCGCCACCGACCTGTTGCATTCGCGGCGGCCGGTGCGCGAGACGCCGCTGTCGGCCGGCGACGTGCTGCTGGTGCGCGGGAGCGCCGAGAGCATCGACCGGCTGCGCGCCGTGGCGGGACTGCTGGTGATGGATGCCTCCCGCGAGCTGCCGCGCACGCCGCGCGCGCCGCTGGCGGTGCTGATCATGGGCCTGGTGGTGCTGATGTCGGCCACGCGCCTGCTGCCCATCCATGTGGCCGCCTTCGCCGGCGTGGTAGCGATGATCGCCACCGGCTGCCTGCGCCTTGAGGGCATGGGCCGCGCGCTGAGCATGGAGGTGATCCTGCTGGTGGTGGCCAGCATTGCGCTGGGCCAGAGCCTGGTGACCACCGGTGCGGCCGCGTGGCTGGCCGCCGGCGTCGAGGCGATGGTCCGTGACCTGCCCGCAGCGGCGCAGCTGGCGCTGTTCATGACCTTCGCGGCGCTGCTGACCAACTTCGTCTCCAATGCCGCCGCGGCCAGCATCGGCGCGCCGGTGGCGGTGGAGACCGCACGCCTGATGGGTGTGCCGGTGGAGCCCTTCGTGCTGGCCATCCTGTTCGGCGCGAACCTCAGCTTCGCCACGCCGATGGCCTACCAGACACACTTGCTGGTCATGAAGGCCGCCGGCTACCGCTTCGCGGACTTCGTGCGCGTCGGCGTGCCGCTGGTGATCCTGATGCTGGTGGTGCTCTCCTGGATGCTGGTGCGCCGCTACGGACTGTAGTTTGCACGGCGCATCGGCGAGAATCGCGCCGGTTGCCGCGGACAAGAAGGGGATGGCATGCCACGCACGGTGCAAGAACAGCAGAACCTCGACCTGGTGATGGCCATGTACCGGGACGTGCTGATCCCGTTCGATTCCTCGAAGGTGGACCAGTACATCGCACCGGACTATGTGCAGCACAGCTCGCTGGCGCCGCCGGGGCGCGATGCGCTGAAGCAGTTCCTCGACTTCATCCGCGGCCAGTCGCCCGATGCCGAGACCCACATCAAGCGCAGCTTCGTCGATGGTGACCACGTGATCGTGCACACGCATGTGATCCGCCACCACGGCGACCCGGGCATGGCCGTGGTCGACATCTTCCGCCTCGACGGCAACCTGATCGTCGAGCACTGGGATGTGCTGATGGATGTGCCGGCGAAGCCGGTCAATCCCGTGCCGATGTTCTGAATGAGGGATTCCATGCGCGCCAGGTTCGAGGGCAGGGTGGTGCTGGTGATCGGCGGCAACAGCGGCATCGGCCGTGCCGCGGCACTGGCTTATGCGGCCGAGGGCGGCCAGGTGGTCATCACCGGGCGCGATCCACAGACGCTGCAGGCCGTGGCCGCCGAGCTGGGTCCTGGTGCGCTCGCCCTGCGCGCCGACATCGCCGACCTTGCCAGCACCGATGACGTGGTGCGGCAGGTGCGCGAGCGCTTCGGCCGCGTCGATGTGCTGTTCGTCAACGCCGGCGTCGGAGGTTTCGCACCGGTGCCGGCGGTGACGCCGGAAATGTGGGACCAGGTGCACGATGTGAACCTGAAGGGCTGTTTCTTCGCCGCGCAGAAGGTATTGCCGCTGATGGGCAAGGGCGGCGCCATCGTGTTCACCGGCTCGATCGGCAGCCAGCTGGCGGCGCCGGCCAATGCGGTCTATGCCGCATCGAAGGCCGGGCTGCGCGCCGTGGTGCGCATCTTCGCCGTGGAACTGGTGGCGCAGGGCATCCGTGTCAACATGGTCAGCCCGGGGCCCACCGAGACGCCGATCATCTATCGCAATCCCGGCATGGACGAGAAGGCCGCCGATGCGCTGCGCCAGATGATGATCGCCAACACGCCGATGAAGCGCATGGGCACCCCCGACGAGATCGCGCGCGCGGTGCTGTTCCTCAGCTCCGACGAAGCCAGCTTCATCACCGGGGTCGACCTGTTCGTCGATGGCGGGGTCATTGAGCTCTAGCCCTTCGATGGCGTTGCAATCCGGTTCCAGCCCTGCGCTGGCCGCGCTGCTCGAGGCGCGCCGCGCGCAACTGGCAGAGGCCGCGCCAGGCACCACAGCATTGCTCGAAGCAGATGCCGCCCTTGCCGCCAGCGCGCAGCAGGTGCTGATCGGCAGCGACTTTGCGCATGCCGCGATGCTTCGCGAGGATGGCTTGCTTCAATCGCTGCTGGCCGACGGCCTGCATGCGCCGCGCAGCCTTGCCGACTATGAAGGCCTGCTGGCCGCAATCGAGACAAGGCATGCCGGCGATGAGGCCGCCTGCATGCGGGCGCTGCGGCAGCTGCGCCGGCGCGAGATGCTGCGCCTGGCGTGGCGCGACATCGCAGGGCTTTGCACCGTGCAGGCCACGCTGCGCGAGACCTCCTGGTTTGCCTCCGCCACCATTGCCGCCGCGGCGCGCATGGCCGCGACCCTGCTGGCTGCGCGCCATGGCCGCCCGCCCGCCGGGGCCGGTGAGCTGATCGTGCTCGGCATGGGCAAGCTCGGCGGCTGCGAGCTGAATTTCTCCTCCGACGTCGACCTGGTGTTCCTGTATCCCACTGGCCGGGGCGAGACCGACGGTGCCTCGCCGCTGGCGCTGGAGGAGTACTACACCCGCCAGGGTCGCCTGCTGATCCGGCTGCTCGACGCCGCCACCGAGGAAGGCTTCGTGTTCCGCGTGGACATGCGCCTGCGCCCGTTCGGCGAAAGTGGTCCGCTGGCCGCAAGCTTCACCTTCTTCGAGGATTACCTGGCCGCGCACGGCCGCGACTGGGAGCGCTATGCCTATGTGAAGGCACGCGCGCTCACCGGCGCCGCGCTGTTCGAACCGCAGTGGCACGATGTGCTGCGGCCCTTCGTGTACCGGCGCTACCTGGACTTCGGCGTGTTCGAGGCGCTGCGCGAGATGAAGGCGCTGATCGCACGCGACGTGCAGCGCCGCGACCGTGCGCGCAGCCTCAAGCTGGGCGCCGGCGGCATCCGCGAGATCGAGTTCATCGTGCAGGCCTTCCAGCTGGTGCGCGGTGGCCAGGACGGCCGCCTGCGCGAACCCTCGCTGCTGACCGTGCTGCCGCGCCTGGCCGGCGAGCGCATGCTGCCGGCGGCTGCGGTGCAGGAGCTGCAGCAGGCCTATGAGCTGCTGCGGCTGCTGGAGAACCGCGTGCAGATGCTCGGTGACCAGCAGAGCCACGAGCTGCCCGAGGACGCCGTGGCGCTGGAACGCATCGCGCTGGCCGCAGGCTTCACCGGCGTCGAGGCGATGCAGTCGCGCCTGGCCGCGGCGCGCGCGGAGGTGACGCGGCATTTCGGCGAGCTGTTCAGCGACAGCACGGCGCGCCCGGCCACCGCGCTGGATCTGGCCGCATTGTGGGAGCCGGGCCTGGACCGCGCGCCGCTGCGCGAGCAGCTGGCAGCCTGCGACCTCGATGGTGACGGCAGCGCGCTGTTGGCACAGCTGGAGCAGCTGGTGCAGGGCAGCCGCCTGCGGCGCCTGGATGAAACCGGTCGCCGCCGCCTGAAGGCGCTGCTCGAACTGCTGCTGGCCGGCCACCATGCCTGCCACGAGCCGGACACCTTCCGCCGCATCTGCAATGTGATCGAGTCCATCGGCCAGCGCTCGGCCTATTTCTCGCTGCTGGTGGAGAACCCGCGCGCCCGCGAGGAACTGCTCGATGTGTGCCGGCGCGGCGATTTCCTCGCCGGGCAGATCGCGCGCAACCCGGCGCTGCTCGATGAGCTGCTCGACCAGCGCTGGAAGCAGTCGCTGCCCGATCGCTCGCAGCTCGAAGCGGAACTCGCGCTGCGCATGGGCGATGTGCCGGCCGGCGATGTGGAGCGCGAGGTCGAGGCGATGGCGCGCTTCAAGCAGGCTGCGGTGTTCCGCGTGGCGCTGGCGGATCTTTCCGGCCGGCTGCCGTTGATGCAGGTCAGCGACCGCCTCACCGAGATCGCCAGCCTGATCCTGGAGCGCGCGATGGACCTGGCGATGCGGCAGATGGGTGCGCAGTATGGCCGTCCGCATTGCACCGATGAGTCCGGCCGCCGCGCGGTGCGCATCGCGGCCCTGGGTTACGGCAAGCTCGGCGGCCACGAGCTCGGCTATGGCTCGGACCTGGACCTGGTGTTCATCCACGACAGCAGCGACGAGCAGCAGGAAACCGATGGCGATTCGCCGCTGGACAACCAGGTGTTCTTCCTGCGATACGCGCAGCGGCTGATCCTGCTGCTGACCACGCATTCGGTGGCCGGCCGGCTCTATGAAGTGGACGTGCGCCTGCGCCCCTCGGGCAAGGGCGGCATGCTGGTCACCAGCATCGAGGCCTTCCGCCGCTACCAGTTCGAGGAAGCCTGGACATGGGAACACCAGGCGCTGCTGCATGCGCGCGCCGTGGCCGGCGATGCCGCGCTGATGGCGCGCATCGAGCAGGTGCGCACCGGGGTGCTGCAGGATGCGGTGCGCCGCGAGGACCTGAAGCAGAAGGTGGGCGAGATGCGTGAGCGCATGCGCCGCGAGCTGTCGGCGGCGAAGCCCGGCCAGTTCGACCTGAAGCAGGACCGCGGCGGCATCGCCGACATCGAGTTCCTGGCGCAGTACTGGGCGCTGGCGCATGCCGCGCAACATCCGCCGGTGGTGTATTTCTCGGACACCATCCGCCAGCTGGAATCGCTGGCCTCGGCGGCGCTGGTGCCGCAGTCCGACGTCGACGTGCTGGTGCACGCCTACCAGCGCTATCGCCAGCTGGCCCACCGCCGCGCGCTGGAGAACCAGTCCAATGTGCTGCCCGAGGCCGATTTCGCCACCGAACGGCAGGCGGTGGGCGCCATCTGGCGCGCCACCATGGGCGAGCCCGTATAATCGCGCCATGTCTGCTGCCAACCCCGTCCTGCCGGCCAATGCCTCCACCAGCTACGAAGTGGAGCCCGCCGACCTGCCCCTGTCCTGCCCGATGCCGCAGATGAGCCTGTGGAATTCGCATCCGCGCGTGTACCTGCCCATCGGGCAGACCGGCAGCGCCAAGTGTCCGTACTGCGGCGCCGAGTTCTTCTTGCGCCGTTGAACTCCACGGCGGCACAGCCCGCCCTGCGGCTGCTGCGCACCGCGGTGCGCGGTCCGGCCGGGCAGGGAGCCTGGTTCGTCAATGCCGCCGCCGATGCCCCCGTCACGCTCGACTGGTTCCGGCCGCGCTTCTGGATCGCACAGGACGCCGTCGTCGCGCGCCACACCGGCCGCGGCGCGGCCATCGGCTTCGAGCATGCCGGCCGCCGCTTCCTGCTGCGCCACTATCTGCGCGGCGGACTGGCCGCCGCGCTCAGTGCCGAACGCTACCTGTGGCTGGGCGAAGCACGCACCCGTCCGCTGGCGGAACTGAAGCTGACGCTGCGCCTGCATGCCGATGCGATGCCGGTGCCGCGCCCGGTGGCGGTGCGCTACGAGCGACAGGGCCCGGGCTATACCGCCGACATCATCACCGACTATCTGCCCGACACACGCACGCTGGCCGCCGTGCTCGACGAGCAGGATGTGCCGCTGTCCACCTGGGCGGCCATCGGACGCACCATCCGCCGCTTCCATGAATGGGGCCTGGACCACGGCGACCTGAATGCGCACAACATCCTGCTGCGCGGCGCAGACGAGGTGTTCCTGATCGATTTCGACAAGGCGCGCAGGCGCCGCCGCCCGGGCATCTGGCGTGATGCCAACCTTGCGCGGCTGCGCCGCTCGCTCGATGCGCTGGAGGATGCGCGCCGCACGCGCCGCTTCGACGACACGCAGTGGCAGGTGCTGCTCACCGCGTGGTTCCAGCCGCCGTAGCCATGCAGCGCCGGCTGTATTCGCTGCTGCTCTATGCCGCACTGCCGCTGGCCGCGGCACGCCTGTGGTGGCGGCGCTGGCGCACCCCGCATCTGCAGGACAGCCTGCGCCAGCGGCTGGCGGTCGCAATGCCGGCGCGCAGCGATGCACCGCTGTGGCTGCATGCGGCCTCGGTGGGCGAACTGCGCGCGCTGGCCGCGCTGCTGCGTCACATGGACGGGGCCACAGGTCCGGTGCTGGTCACCGTGGGCACGCCGACCGGCCTTGCGCTGGCGCGGCAGATGTTCGGCGATGCCGGCCATGCCGTGCAGCTGGCGCCGTGGGACCTGCCCGGCGCGGTGGGACGTTTCATCGCCAGGGTCCGGCCGCGCACGCTGGTGCTGGTGGAATGCGAGCTGTGGCCCAACCTGCTGGCGGCGGCATCGCGCCAGCGCGTGCCGGTGGCATTGATGAGCGCACGGCTGTCGGCGCGTTCACTGGCGCGCTACCGCCGCTTCGCCGCAGCAATGATGCGCCAGGCGGTGCGCAGCATCGGCGTCATCGGCTGCCAGGCTGAGGCCGACCGCCAGCGTTTCATCGAGCTGGGGGCGGCGGCGGACAGGGTGCACGTCACCGGCAACCTGAAGTTCGACGTCGGCGTGGATGCGCAGCTGGCCGGCCGCGGCCGCGAACTGCGCGCCCGCTGGGCCGCGCAGCGCGTGCTGTGGGTGGCCGGCAGTACGCATGCCGGTGAAGAAGAGGTGCTGCTCGAGGCGCAGCGCAGGTTGCGGGCCGCTGCGCGCGCCGCATCGGCGCCGCCGCCGTTGCTGGCATTCGCGCCGCGCCATCCGGAACGCTTCGCGGCGGTGGCGCGCTGGCTGCAGGGCCAGGATCTGGCCAGTGCGCGCATCAGCGCCGCCAAAGCGGACACCACCCTCGCTGAGCCCGCCATCGACGTGCTGCTCATCGACCAGATGGGCGTCCTCCAGCAATGGTACGCAGCCGCGGACGCTGCCTTCGTCGGCGGCAGCCTGGTGCCGGTGGGCGGCCACAACCTGCTCGAGCCGGCCGCACTGGCAAGGCCGGTGCTGTGCGGCCCGCATACCTTCAATGCACCGGAGGTGACGCGCGCGCTGTGCGCATCCGGCGGCGCCCGCGTGGTGAATGATGCCGGCGAACTGTTCGCGCAACTGTCGGCCTGGCTGGCCGACCCGGCCCTGGCTGCCGCCGCTGGCGCAAGGGCCGCCGCGGCGGTGGAGCAAGGTCAGGGCGCCGCGCAGCGCGCCCTGCAGCTGGTCAGGGAATCGGCGTGGTCTGCACCGTCAGCCACTGGTTGATCTCTTCGAGCACGCTGCGGTCCAGGTCACCGGCAGCCAGCCGCAGCTGGATCAGGTTGTTCAGGTACGCGTACTTGGCGGCCGAGAAGTTGGTTTCGGCCTGGATCAGGAAGCGCCGTGCATCCAGCACATCGACCGCGGTGCGCGTGCCCACCTCATAGCCGGCCTCGGTGGCCTCGAGCGAGGTGCGGCTGGATTCCACCGCCTGGCGCAGCGCCTCGACGCGCGCCATCTCGCTGTTCACGCCCTGGTAGGCGTCGCGCGTCAGCCGCTCGGTGTCGCGCGAGGTGCGCTCCAGGCGCTCGCGTGCCGCGATCCACTGGAACTGCGTCTGGCGCGTGCGCGAATAGGGACCGTAGCCGGCGCCATTGAGGTTCATCGTGAAGCCCAGCGACACCGACTTGCCGTCGCTGACGCTGTCGTTCTCCAGGCCTTCCGAATGGTTCTTGCCCAGCGTCAGGCTCACGCGCGGCATGAAGCCGCCATAGGAGCTGGTGACGTTGGAGCGTGCGATGTCGGCCGCGATGCGCGTGGAGATCAGCGCCAGGTTCTGCTCCATCGCCGCATTCACCCACGCCTCCTCGGACTGCGGCTGCGGCGAGACCAGCGGCATGTCATCGCCGGGCTCGTTCAGCTGCGGCGGCCGCTCGCCGATCACCGCGCGCAGCTGCTCCTCGGCACTGGAGAGCTGGCGGCGCGCGCCGATCACCTGCGCATTGGCGTTGTCGCGCTCGGCGCGCGCGTTCTGCACGTCGGTGATCGCGATCAGTCCCACATCGAAGCGCTGTTCGGACTGCTCCAGCTGCTGCTGGATGGCATTGCGCGCCGCCTCGACGGCCTCGAGGTTGTCGCGGGCATTGAGCACGGCGAAGTACAGCCGCGCCACGCGCTGCGCGAGGTCCTGCAGCTGCGCCTGGTAGTCCGCCTCGGCCTGCGCCACCTGGTGATTGGCGGTGCGCAGCGCCACCCAGTTCTCCCAGGTGAAGATGGGCTGGTTGATCTGCACGCTCCAGGAATCGCGCGTGGTGTAGCTGTCGGTGGACCCGGGCAGCGGCACGCCGTTGAAGGTCTGCTGGCCCCAGTTGCGCTGCCGGCCGGCACTGGCCGAAATGCCCGGCAACAGGTTGGAGATGGCCAGCGGCCGGTTCTGCCGCTGCGCGCGGCGATTGGCCTCGGCCTCGCGGATCAGCGGGTCATTCGCCAGGGCACGGTCATAGATCATCAGCAGGTCATCGGCGCCGGCCGAGCCGGCCACCAACAGCGCCACGACGGCGCCCAGACCCTTGGCGAGATTTCGAGCTTTCATTTCAGGGCATCCCGTTGTTCTTGGAGTGGCAGTCTTGACGTGAAGCGAGGTCCGCGGCGCAGTTCCGGTGCAGACCGCTCACAGCACGAAGCGGCTGGGCGGCGCGGGCACATCCAGCGGATCGACCAGCGTTTCAAACAGGCTTTCCTGCGTGCGCTGGCCCTCTCCGGTCAGTCTCACCAGGTGCGCCTCCATTACAGGCGCGGTGCCGGTGATCACGAACAGGCGTCCGCCCGGCTTCAGCAGCGACTCGAAGCGCGCGTCGTACACCGGCATGGCGCCGGTGATCGCGATCACGTCGTAGCCGGGGGCGACCGGCTGCCAGGCAAAGGCGTCGGCTTCCTCGACCGTGACATTGCCGATGCCGGCGCGCTGCAGGCTGATGCGGGCCTGGCGCGCCAGCGCGGGCCGGATCTCGAGGCTGTGCACGCCGGCGGTGAGCCGTGCGAAGCAGGCCGAGACATAGCCGGAGCCAGTGCCGATCTCGAGCACGGTGTCGCTGCGCGCGGGGTCCACGGCGCCCACGATGGCGCCGGCCAGCGTCGGGGTGAGCATGTGCTGGCCATCGCCCAGCGGAATGGTGGTGTCGGCATAGGCCGCATCGCGCCAGCCCGCAGGCACGAAGGCCTCGCGCGGCATCTGCTCGAATACCTGCAGCGCTTCCGGCGTCAGCACCTTCCAGGCGCGGATCTGCTGATAGGCCATCTGGGTGCGGGCTTCTTGGGTCGGAATCATGCGCGGCAGGGGAGTGGAAAAGGTGCTGCAGAATATCAGGTAGCTGATCTTTTTCCCAAGGGCCTTATGTCCAACCGGGCTGTTGCCAAACGGCGACTACGCTATTCTCGTCCACTTAACGCGCCCGAAGGAAAACATGCCAACAAACGGGCTACCCAGCCTCATCCTTGCGCTGATCGCTGCCTCCCTGCTGGTCCTGTGTGTGTGGCAATGGCGCCGGCTCCGCGGCCTGGAGCAGTCTGTTGCGCGGGCAACAGAAGCACCCGCCGCACCACCGCCGCAGGGCAACCTGTTCGCGCAGGTGGGCGACTCCGTGCACGAAGTCGTGGTGCTCTACAAGGATGTGATCCTCTACGCCAACCCGATGTTCGCGCGGCTGGTGGGCGTCGACCGGGTGGACCTGGTGGGCCGGCAGCTGCCCGAACTGGTCGAGGACGAGGACGCCGAGCTGGTGGGCGAGCACCTGGCGCGCTGCATGGCCGGCGATGCCTCGGCCGGGCGCTTCGAGATCGATCTCATCGGCCAGCAGGGCCAGCACAGCCGTCTGGAACTCACCGCCACGCCGGTGGAATTCGAGCAGGGTCGCGCGCTGCTGCTCACCGGCGTCGAGGTGATCCCGACGATGAGCACCGCCTCGCTCGCGCCCGGCACCGGCATTTTCGAATCGCTCGGCGCACGCTCGCGCTCGCGCATCGTGCTCGACAGCGTCGGCGAGGCGCTGCTGACCACCGACCAGGCAGGCCGCATCGACTATGCCAACCCGGCCGCCGCGAAGCTGCTGGGCGTCGAGGCGCGCGCGCTCACCGGCCGCGCTCTCGACCAGGTGATCGCGCTGGTGGACGAGACCGACCGCAAGCTGCTGCGCGACCCGGTGGAGCTGGCATTGCGCGGCACCAGCACCTTCGGCCTCGGCCGGCGCGCCTTCCTGCTGGCGCGCCAGGCCGGCTCGGAGCGTTCGATCGAGCTCACCGTGACGCCGCTGGTCAGCCGCGAGAATGCCGCCGACGAAATCTTCGGCGCGGTAGTGCTGCTGCACGATGTCACCGAGATGCGCGGCATCACGCGGCAGATGTCCTACCAGGCCACGCATGACGGGCTCACCGGCCTGATCAACCGCCGCGAGTTCGAGCGCCGGCTGGCCGAGGCGCTGGATGATGCGCATGCCGGCGATGCGCACCACGTGCTGTGCTTCATCGACCTGGATCACTTCAAGGAAGTCAACGACACCAGCGGCCACCAGGCCGGCGATTCATTGCTGCGCGAGGTGGCCAAGATCATGCGCGAGGCGGTGCGTGACTCGGACACCGTCGGCCGCATCGGCGGCGACGAGTTCGCGCTGCTGCTGCCGGGCTGTCCGCTGGAGAAGGGCCGGCAGATCGCCGACGACCTGGCGCGCGCAGTGGCACAGAACCGCTTCGTGTGGAAGGACCGCATCCATACCATCGGCGCGAGCATCGGCCTGGTCGAGGTGTCGCGTGACAGCGGCAGTGTCGAAGAGATCATCGCGGCAGCCGATTCGGCCTGCTATGTGGCCAAGAAGCGCGGCGACGGCAATGTGGCGGTGTATTCGGCGCGCGATGAGGCCGTGGCGCGCCACAGCGGCGACATCCAGTGGCTGCGCACGCTGCAGACTGCGCTGCGCGAGAACCGCTTCCGCCTGTACTGGCAGCCCATCGTGCCCACCTGGGTGAATGATGATTCCGGTCCCTCGATGGAGGTGCTGGTGCGGCTGTCGAATGACAAGGGACAGGAGCTCTCGCCGGTGGAGCTGGTGCGCGCTGCCGAGCGCTACCGCCTGATGGGCCTTGTCGACCGCTGGGTGGTGCAGACCACCTTCACCGCGCTGGGGCGTGGCGCCATCCCGCTCACCGGCCGGCATTCGGTGGCGGTGAACATCTCCGGCCAGACGCTGGCCGATGCGCAGTTCCTCGATTTTGTCGTCGAGTGCTTCGACCGCAGCGGTGTGGATCCGGCGCAGATCTGCTTCGAGATCGCCGAGAGCGCAGTGGTGGCCAACCTCGAGGCGGCGCGGCGCTTCGTCGCCGTGCTGCATGGCATGGGCAGCCAGTTCGCGCTGGATGACTTCGGCAGCAACATCGGGTCGTTCGCGTCGCTGAAGAACCTGCCGATGGACTACCTGAAGATCGACGGCTCCTTCATGCAGAACCTGGCGCGCGACAGCGTCAACCAGGCCATGGTCACCGCCACCATCAAGCTGGCGCGCTCGCTGAACTTCAAGGTGATTGCCGAGCAGGTCGAGGATGCCGCAGGCCTGGATGCCGCCCGCAGCATGGGCGTCGACTATGTGCAGGGCTATGCCATCGGGCGGCCGAAGCCGCTGAACCTCGCCGCCTGAAGCGCTGGCGGGCTACGGCGCCCGGGGTGGCAGCGGGAACTTGCCGAAGATGTCCTCCACCGCATCGCTGATCGCCGCAGCCGGATTCTCGCGCGCCTCGCTGGTGATGCGGCCTTCGGCCACGCCCTCCCAGATCAGCTGCCGGCGTTCGGCATCCACCACATCGATGCTGGCCGTGCCCACCTGGTAGTTGGTGGTCTCCACGTCACGGCTGTACAGCGGCCAGGCGGTATAGCTGCCGAAGCGGTTGCGGTAATACTGCGTGCCGAGGAACACGCCCTGCGAGGTGCGCGTGTCGCTGCGCTCCTGCATCGAGGTGAAGAAGTTCACCAGCAGGTCCGGGTCCTCTTCGGCATGGGCGAAGCCGCGTGCATCCATCTCGCGACGGATCGCGGTCTTGAAATGCGTGGTCACCAGCGTGGAATAGCCGGCGCGATCGGTGCCGGACTGGTCCACGAATCCATAGGTGCGATAGCGCGTGAAATCGGCGGCGGGGTCCTGGTCGGCGCGGACGGACGGTCCGCTGGAACAGCCGGCAAGACAGGCCAGGGCGGCGATCAGCAGCATGGGTCGCATGGCGGCTCCTTTGAAGGGGCGTCAGGGCAGGATGGTCCCGCGGCGCGGGCTCCCGGCCTGTCGGTGGCTGCCCGACACCCCTGTCGGAGGACGGCGCAGACCGCAGGGTGCTGATTAGAACCGGTAGTGCGCGCCGAAGTACAGCGACCGCGGTGCGCCGGGGAACAGCACCTGCGCATCCGCGGCGGCCACATCGCGCACCGCGACGGTGGCGATGTACCTGCGGTCCAGCAGGTTGCGGGCCTCGCCGAACAGTTCCCAGTGGCCGCTTGCGAAGGCGGCACGGGCGCCGAGCAGCGCATGCGAGCCGATGCGGAAGCTGTTGGCAAAGTCCACATGGCGCGGCCCGACCACATCGAAGGTCGGCCCGATGGCAAGGCCTGCGGCATGGCGGAACAGCACCTCGCCGCGCGCGAACCAGCGCGGCGCGGAGGGCAGGCGGTTGTTGCCCCACACCGCGTCGGAATCGAACGAGAATGCGTTGAAGGTCGCGCTGAGCAGCGGTTCGATGCGGTGGTTGCCGGCACCAACGGGCAGGCTTGCGCCCAGCAGCGCTTCGACGCCGGCATGGGTGGTGCGGTCGATGTTGGCCGACAGGCTGGTGCCCGGCGTGGCCGGATCGTCGATGGACAGGATCTCGTCGCGCAGCGCGGTGTAATAGGCCGAGACGTCCCAGGTGAGCTGCGCACGGCCATGGCGACGCGTGCCGCGCAGGCCGGACTCGACCACGAGGCCGTGCATGGCATCGAGCACCGCGCCTTCGCCGGTGGCATCGTCGGTCAGCTCGAAGGTGGTCGGCGCCTCGTGGATGCGGCCGACGCTGGCGTACCACTCCGATCGTGCATCGGCGGCAAAGATCAGGCCCACGCGCGGGTTGAACGCGTCATGACGGCCTTCGACGCCGCCGGCATCGCGGCGCGACGCGGTGTATTGCATGCCATACACCAGCGTCCAGCGCGGCGCGAAATTCCAGCGGTCGAGCGCGAACAGTTCCAGGTTCGATGCATTATCGTCGCTGCGCCACATCAGCTCGCCACGCCGGCCGCCGAGGTTCTCGTAGTTGCCGCCGGTCACCTTCGAGTGTCCGTAGTTGGCACCGAACAGCAGTGCATGCGCGCCGGCACTGCGCCGGAAGCGCAGCATCGCGCCGCTGTCCTTGTGATCGGTGTCGATCAGCAGGCTGAAGAAGGGCGTGCTGACGATGGGGTGGTAGAGGCTCTGCCGCTCGTGCGAGAGGCCAAGTTCCAGCGTGCCGCCGGCCACCTGCATGAGCGTGGACTTCACCGCCAGCCGCCCGGCCTGCACCTGCTTGCCGTGGTCGCCCTCGATGGCATCGGCGCGTGCCTGGCGCGGATCGGCGAGGAACTGCGCGCGCGACAGCTCCCGCGGCAGTTCGGCGTCATCGTCGCTCCAGCTGCCGAACAGGCGGACCGAGGCGCGGTCGCTGGCCTGCCAGCCCAGGTTGGCATGCACGCTGCGCCGGTCCTGGCCGCTGTGGGCGCGATAACCATCGCGCTGCTGGGTTTCCACGCCGAGCAGTGCGTCCAGGTCCCCCGATACGCCTCCCAGCGTGGCGCGCGCGCCCCACTGGCCGAAGCTGCCCGCCGATACCCCGGCGCTGAATGGTGCGGTGTCGCGTGCGGTGGGCGAGGTGACGTCGATCGCGCCACCGAGCGTGCTGGCGCCGTAGGCCAGCGCATTGGCGCCATGCGCCACGGTCACATGGCGCGAATTCATCGGATCGAGCGCGCGGTTGTGGTTGTTGCCGTCGGCCGCGCTCACCGGCAGGCCGTCGAGCAGGAACTTGATGCCGTTCCTGTCGTAGTCGGTGGCATCAAGGTTCGAACCGCGGCTGGAATAGAACACATCATCGTTGCCGTTGTAGCTCTCCGCCCAGATGCCCGGCACATAGCGCAGCATCTCCGCCAGCTGCGTCACGCTGCGTTCACGGAACGAGTCCGAATCAAGCAGCGTCACTGCGCCCGGAGTCAGGGCGCGCTCGATCGCAAGGTCCGCTTCGATGCGGGCGGCCGTGACCACCACGGGCTCCAGCGTGCGGCCGGCATCGCGCGCTTCGCTGCCAACGGCGAGGCAGGGTGCCAGCAGCGGCAGCGCAGCGAGAATCCGGATGAAATGGCAATCAGGCAATGCAGGCACCTTTGGACACTGATGACCTCGGCAGGGTCTTGCCGGCATTCTAGGAACCGCATGCGCGCGCGGGGATGCGGCAAACTGTCGCAGCCCGGCGCGGGCGCGGATGCAGATGTATCGGCTACAGTGTCCGGCGATGCTGTATCGCGCGTCCCGTTCCCTGCTGCGTGTGCTGTGCAACCTGCGGTGGCTCGCCGTCGCCGGGGAGGCCCTGACCATCCTGCTGGTCACCGGACCCCTGCAGCTGCAATTGCCGGTGATGCCGCTCTGGACCGGCGTTGCCGCGCTGGCGCTGTTCAACCTGCATGCAACCTGGCGCCTGCGCGATGCGCGCGAGCCCGGCGCGGGCGAGATCTTCGCCCACATGCTGGTGGATGTGATGCTGCTTGCCTGGATGGTGGCCTGGAGCGGCGGCATCGAGAATCCGTTCTCGTCACTGTTCCTGCTGCCGATCGCGTTCTCCATCCTGGCGCTGCCCGGACGCTGGGTGGTGACCATGGCCATCGCCAGCGTCACCGGCTATGCCGTTTCCGCGCTGCTGGCGCGCCCGCTGCCGCATGGGCACGGGGCTTTCGGCGATGCCTTCGGCCTGCACAAGCTGGGCATGCTGGTGAATTTTGTCGTCTCCGCGGCGGTGGTGCTGGGCTTCCTCGGCCGCATGGCCGCGGACTGGCGCCGGCGCGAAAGCGAGGTGGCGCGGCTGCGCGAGCGCTTTGCACGCAATGAAGGAATCATTGCACTGGCCACGCATGCGGCCTCGGTGGCGCACGAACTGAACACCCCGCTCGGCACGTTGCTGCTGATGATCGAGGAGCTTGCCGCCGAGGCGTCCACCGATGCACAGCGCGAGGAATACGCCACGATGCGGGCGCTGGTGGAAGTCTGCCGTGACCGCGTCCGCGAGCTGGCAAGTCCGGCCGAAGCCGGTGACGGTGGTACCGCCGGCACCGACCTGGAAAGCGTGATCGAACGCTGGCGGCTGGTGCGTCCGACGGTGGACCTGCGGCGCACCGGCTCCACCGCAACGCTGGCGCACATCGATCCTGCGGTCGGGCACCTGATCCAGGCGCTGCTCAACAATGCCGCCGACGCCAGCCGCCAGGCGGGTGCATCGCGGGTGGACCTGCATGTCGAGGCCAGAGGCAGCGGCGTGTCCGCGTCGATCCGTGACTATGGGCCGGGTCTGGTGCAGATGCAGCCGGTGCTGCCGGGCAAGCTGTTCCGCACCAGCAAGCCGGATGGCATGGGCATCGGACTGGTGCTGTCGCATGCGACGGTGGAGCGCCTCGGCGGCACATTGGCGATGCGCGAGGCCACCGACGGGCCGGGCGTGGTGGTGTCATTCCGGCTGCCGGAGACGCAGGCATGACGGGCAAGGCAGCCGGCCAGCCGGGCCTGCTGGTCGATGACAACCTGTTGTACCTGAAGACGCTGCAGCGCTCGCTGCGCAGGCGCGGCTACGAGACTCTGCTCGCGCAGCGCATCGAGGATGCACTGGCGCTGGCGCGCCAGCACCGTCCGGCATTCGCGCTGGTGGACCTCAGGCTGGGCGAGGAGTCGGGCCTGGAGCTGATCGGGCCGCTGAAGGACATCCGCCCCGACATGCGCGTGCTGCTGCTGACCGGCTATGCCAGCGTGGCCACCGCCGTGGAGGCCATCAAGCGCGGCGCCGACAACTACCTGATGAAGCCGGTCACCGCGGACGCCATCGCGGCCGCGCTGCGCGAGGATGCCGGCGGCGAGGCCGCGCCGGAGAGCACGATGGTCCCGCTGGCGCGCGTCGAATGGGAATACATCCAGCAGGCGCTGGCCGAGACCCGCGGCAATGTGTCCGCGGCCGCGCGCCTGCTGGGTACGCATCGCCGCTCGCTGCAGCGCAAGCTGGCGCGACGGCCGGGCCTGGAGCGCTATCCGGACGACGACACGCCGGAGTGAATCCTGATCCCGCGCCTCGCCGCCGCCGCGTTACTCGCGCTGCAGGGCCGCTGCGCCATTGCGCGTGATGCCCAGCCAGCGCGCCGCGTCCGGGCTGACGCGTGGCAGCAGCCTGTCGAGCAACCACAGCACCACCAGCGAGATGGCAAGCAGCGGCAGCAACGCTGCCAGCACCAGGATGGCAAGCGGGACGAACACCGGCTTGCCGCCAGCGACCGGCGGGGTGGGCACGCCCAGCTGGCCCGCCGGGCGCTTGCGCCGCCACATCATGAATCCGGTGACACTCATCGTGACCAGCGCCATCGCGGTCAGCACGCCGATGAGCTGGTTGATCGCGCCGAACAATGCGCCTTCGTGCCAGGCGAGTCCGTAGCCGATCACCCGATCGATCGGATGCCGGTCAGCGAAGTCCTCGCGCGCGGTCTGCGCGCCGGTGTGCGCATCGTAGGTGATCGTCGTGCCCAGCGGCCGGTTCTGCACCAGCGAGGTCACCGTCCAGTCCGGCGAGGGCGGACCAAACAGCACGGCGCCCGGCGCGAGCACCACCGCCGGAAAGGCCAGTGACTGCTGCCGGCTGCGCGCGACGATGTGATCCAGGTGCGTGAACTGCACGTGCGCGTCGTGCCGGGTCTCCATCGCGGCGTGGTCGTGGGCGCCATGTGCGGCATGGGTGGCTGCGGCAGGATCGCCGGTGTTCCACTGCGGCGCGCCGAGCACCCAGCCGGCCTGGTTGCGCACGGCCTGGAAGGCGCTGCCCCAGACGTCGGTCCACGGCAGGCCGGTCAGCAGCAGCAGCATCGCGAAGGCACTGACCCAGAAGCCCGTTACCGCATGCAGGTCACGCAGCAGCATGCGCCGCCGCGGCCAGAGCACCCCCGCCACACCGCGGCCGCGCGGCCACCACAGGTAAGTGCCGGTGATGATCATCACGATGGCCCAGCACGCCACCAGTTCCACCAGCCAGCTGCCGCGTGTGCCGAGCAGCAGCTGGCCGTGGAGGCGGCGCGCCACCTCGACGATGCGCAGCTGGCTGTCGAAGTGTCCAAGCACCTCGCCCTGTGGCGACACGAACACATCGCGCATGCCGCCGGAGGATGGCAGCGTCAGGTGCACCAGCACGGCATCGCTGTCTCGCTGCGGCAGGCGATAGCTGTGGAAATGCGCTCCGGGAAATGCCGCCAGCGCGGCATCCACCTGCTCACTGGGCAATGCCGCAGGCGCCGCGGGCAGACCCTGGTATGCACGCTCTTCCCAGCGTTCGATCTGCGGCTTGAAAAGGAACACCGTGCCGCTGGTTGCCAGCACGATGATGAACGGGATGACGAACAGGCCGGCATAGAAATGCCACCGCCAGAAGGTTCGATACAGGGTGCCCTGGGGATTCATGGATCTTCCTGGAACAGCAATGGAATTCCCCGGCCGTCAGGACCAGGGAAGGACTGCGCGATGCGCTGGAGTTCAGGAAAGGGCGGGCGGGCCGCGGGCGGAGTCGGTGCGGGGCGGGCCGGTGGATGGTGGCCGCGTGACGGCCGCGGAGGATGCGATGAATGTTGCCGGTGTGTCGACCATCGCCACCACGAACGGCAGCGGCGGCGCGGCGCCGGCCACCGGCGCGAAGACACAGTGCGTGGCACGCTCGTGGCCGTTGCCGGCATCGCCCGGATCACCGATGTCGCCTTCATGGCCGGCGGCCCGGTGGTGATCCCCGTGGCTGTCATGGGCGCCGTGGCCGTGGTGGACATCATGCGCGCCGTGCAGCGGCACCGCCGCCGCCGGCATTCCCACCGGGCACGGCACGATGCGCAGTCCCTCGGGGCCGGCCACCGGCATGAATCCCGCGGGCAGCAGCATGCGCACGGCCAGCATCGGCACCAGCAGCGCGATCAGCATTCGGCGGCGGGACGCGTTCACCGGGTCATTGTACGTGGTAACCGCGGCGATGCCGGGCTGTGGCTGACACGCGTGTAGGCCAAACCTGTCAGCCAAACCCTCTTTCCGTCCCTGTGCGCCTCCCGGAGCCCTCTCTACATTGCGCCCAAGGCCCGTGTGGGCGTGGGATCAGGGAGTTTGCGCATGCGTATGAGAATCCTCATCGGGGGGCTGGCCGGCTGCGTGCTGGCTTTGTCAGGATGCGGCGGCGGCGGCGGCGGCGATGACGACGGCGGTACCACCCCACCCCCACCACCACCCCCACAGACCTACACCATCGGCGGCACCCTCACCGGCCTGGCTTCCGGCGCCTCGGTGGTGCTGCAGAACAATGGCGGCAACAATCTCACCCGCAATGCCAACGGAGCGTTCACGTTCACCTCGCCGGTGAACAGCGGCGCCGCCTATTCGGTGGCCGTCTCCACGCAGCCTGCTGGCCAGAACTGCCAGGTGACCAATGGCTCGGGCACCGCCTCGGCCAATGTCACCAATGTCACCGTAGCCTGCACGGACCTGCCGCCCTCGACCTTCACGGTGGGTGGCACGGTCAGCGGCCTTGCGCCGGGCGCCAGCGTGGTGCTGCAGAACAATGGCGGCAATGACCTCACCGTTGCAGCCGACGGTGCCTTCACCTTCGACACGGGCGTCACCAGTGGCGCCGCCTATGCGGTGACGGTGCTCACGCATCCCACCGGGCACACCTGCACCGTGACCGATGGCAGCGGCACGATCAGCGCCAACGTGAACAACGTGACGGTGACCTGTGCCTCCAACGACACCACCGCCCCCACGCTGACGCAGCGCTCGCCGATGCCCACCGCAATTGGCGCGGCGGTGACCGGTGATGTGGTGACGGTGACGTTCTCCGAGCCGATGGATCCGGCGACGCTGACCGGCACCTCGATCACGCTCACCGGGCCTTCCGGCGCCGTGACGGGCACGGTGACGCTCGCCACCGACAACACCCAGGCGGTGTTCACGCCGGCTTCCCGGCTTTCGTTCGAAACCGCGTACACCGCCACGGTGACCACTGCGGCGACGGATGCGGCGGGCAATGCGCTGGCCGCTGACGAAAGCTGGACATTCAACACCGGCAAGGCACTGGCGCTGGGCGCGAAGTTCACCTGCGCGCGGGGCACCGAGGGCAGCGTGCGGTGCTGGGGCGACAACACCTATGGCCAGCTTGGCTACGACAATGTCACGCCGATCGGCAATGGCGCAGGTCCCGGCACGCAGACCGCAGCCGCGGTGAACCTCGGCGAAGGCCGCACGGCCGTGTCGATCGCAGCCGCGGACTATCATGTCTGCGCAGTGCTCGATGATGGCTCGGCCAAGTGCTGGGGACGCAACGATTTCGGCCAGCTCGGCCAGGGCGCGACCTCTGATGCGAACCAACGCATCGGCGACGCCGCCGGCGAGATGGCGGCCCTGCAGCCCATCGACTTCGGCGCCGGCCGCAAGGTGCTCGAGATCTATCCCGGCCAGGATTTCACCTGCGCCCGTCTCGACGATGCCAGCGTGAAGTGCTGGGGCGCCAATGACCGCGCCCAGCTCGGGCGCGGCAACACGCTGCCGCTGGGCGTGGCCCCGGGCGACATCGCCGCGGCGGAACCTGTGTCACTGGGCACGGGCCTGACACCGGTGCAGCTGTCGCTGGGCCACTACCATGCCTGCGCCATCCTGGAGGATGCCGCTTCGAACCGCGTCGCCAAGTGCTGGGGCGACAACAACTGGGGCCAGGTGGGAGCGGGCCACACCGACCGCACCGGCAACTCGCCGACGGAGATGGGCGATGGCCTGCCGGCAGTGGACTTCGGCACCGGTCGCTCGCCGGTCTACCTGATGGCCACCGGCGGCCACACCTGCGCGCTGCTCGACGATGCGTCGACCAAGTGCTGGGGCCTGAACACCTGGGGACAGGTGGGCCTGGCCGCGGGCAACGAGTCGCCGCTGGCAGCGACCGAGGCGCAGCGCCGCACCTGCAACGGCGGCGTGCCCGGTGCGCCGCGCGCCCTGGACTGCATCGGCGACCAGCCGAACGAGATGGGCAATGCACTGCCGGCCGCGATCGCTGCAGCACAGACCGAGCGCCTGTCGATCGGCTATCGCCACAACTGCGTGCTGCGCACCGGTGGCGCGGGGCTGACCTGCTGGGGCAGCAACGAGGAAGGCCAGCTCGGCATCGGTACCGGCGGCACCACCGGCCTTGCCAGCTCCATCGTCGGCGACGAGCTGAACGAGATGGGCACGCAGCCGGCGACGCTGGTCAAGGGCCGCACCATCGAGGAACTCTCGGCCGGCGGCTTCCACACCTGCGTGATGTACACCGACCTTGTGATCAACTGCTGGGGTCACAACGATGGCGGCCAGCTGGGTCGCAACGAGGCGGCGGTCATCATCGGTGACGAAGCGGCCGAGATGGGCGAGGCGCTGGTCGACGTCACCCTCGGGAGCTGACAGGCGGTGGAGATCGGGGACTCCGCCGCGGCATCCGCCGACGGACGTGGCTGGATGCTGCGGCGGTTCCTTCTTCCGGCGCCGCTGGTGTCGGTGGCGGCCTGGGTGAAATGGCGCGCGCAGGTCTCGCCGCGCGCCGAGGTGGAGCTTTCGCCGAACCTTGCGCTCGGGCGCGGCACCACGGTCAGCTCCTTCGCCAAGATCAAGAGTTCGCAGGGCCGGCTGGTGACCGGCCGCGAATGCGGCTTCGCCAGCGGCTGCTTCGTCGCGCCCGGGCCCGGCGGCATCGAACTGGGGGACGATGTGATCTGCGGCCCGAACGTGGTGATCGTGGCGATGAACTACCGCTATGGCACACTGCAGACGCCCTTCGCGCAGCAGGGCGTGTCATCGCTGGGTGTGCGCATCGGGCGCAATGTATGGATCGGCGCCAACAGCACCATCCTCGATGGCGCGGTGATCGGCGACAACAGCATCGTCGTGGCGAACAGTCTGGTGAACCGGCGCTTCCCGCCGAATGTGATCATCCAGGGCAATCCTGCGAAGGTGATCCTGAAGCGGGACGCACCCATGGAGGCAATGGATGGAAGAGGGCCAGGTCCTGCAGCTGGTGCTGGCGACGCTCAGCGAGGAAGCTGACGAGCTGGGATACGAGCACCTGCGCGAACCGCATGCCGGCACACCGCTGTATGGCGGCGAGTCCGGCATCGATTCACTGTCGCTGGTCCGCGTGATCGTGGCGCTGGAGGCGGCCACGCAGCGGCGTTTCGGCCGCCGCGTCACGCTGGCCGACGAGCGCGCCATGTCATTGCGCAACAGTCCGTTCCGCACCGCAGGTTCGCTGGCGGCGCTGCTGGCCGAACGCCTGGGCGGCAGCGATGGCTGAGGTGGTGCTCGTCACCGGCAGCCGCAAGGGCATCGGCCGGCACCTCGTCGAGCATTTCACGGCACGCGGTTTCAGGGTGGCCGGCTGCAGCCGCCAGGCCTTCGAGGGCGATGCGCCGGCCGGCTACCGGCACTACTGCACCGATGTCTCCGACGAAGCCGGCGTGGCCGGCATGGTGGCCGACATCGAGCGCACGCAGGGCGGGCTCACCATCGTGGTGAACAATGCCGGCATCGCATCGATGAACCACCTGCTGCTCACGCCGCTCTCGACGGTGCGCAACATCTTCAGCACCAATGTGTTCGGCACCTTCCTGGTGCTGCGCGAGGCGGCCAAGGCGATGGCCGCGCGCCGCTACGGGCGCATCGTCAATTTCGCCACCGTCGCCACGCCGCTCGACCTGGAAGGCGAGGCCGGCTATGCGGCGTCGAAGGCCGCGGTGGAAAGCCTGACGCGCGTGGCCGCGCGGGAGCTGGCGCCGCTGGGCATCACGGTGAACGCGGTCGGCCCCACGCCGGTGCTGACCGACCTGATCCGCAATGTGCCGCAGGCGAAGATGGACGCATTGATCGCGCGCCAGCCGCTGCGGCGCCTCGGCGAATATCGCGATGTCACCAACGTGATCGACTTCTTCGTCTCGCGCGACAGCGATTTCATCAGCGGCCAGACCGTGTTCCTGGGCGGCGTGAGCTAGCCATGCCTGCCGTGCTGGACGCCATGCTCGCCCGTCTCGAAGCCGCCGGCGAGGCGCCCTGCATGCATGAGGCGCAGCAGTGGTACAGCGCCGCGGCGCTGCTTGACGCGACGCGCCGCTGGCGACAGGCGATGCAGCCGGCACTGCGTCCCGGCATGGTGGTGGGGCTGCAGGCGCCGATGGGCTTCGAGTCCGTGGCCTGCCTGCTGGCCGCGTGGCAGTCACGCGCCATCGTGGCGTTGCTGCCCGTGGGCAGCGACCGCGCGGCAGCGGCACGCGCGACATCCTGCGAGCTGGTGGTGCACGCCGACACCAGCGGTGCGTTGCAGGTGTCGTCGCTGCCCGCGGCCGGCACCGATCCGCTGCTCGAATCCCTCCGCGCCAGCGGCGATGCCGGCGTGATCATCTTCACCTCCGGGTCTTCCGGCCGTCCCCGCGCCGCCGTGCATGCGCTGTCGCGATTGCTGGCCAAATATGGTGACGGCGGCCGCGCATTGCGCACGCTGCCGGTGCTGCAGATGGATCATCTGGCGGGCCTCGATGCGCTGCTGTACACGCTGCATGCCGGTGGCAGGCTCGTGGTGGCGCGCAACCGCACGCCCGAAGCCGTGTGCGAAGCCATCGCGTCAGCCGGCGTGCAGGTGCTGGCCGCATCGCCCAGCTTCCTCAGGCTGCTGTGCCTGTCGGAATGCGCCTGGCAGGCCGATCTTTCATCGGTGGCCATCGTCACCTATGGCTCCGAGCCGATGGATCCGGCCACGCTGGCGCGCGTGAACGCGCTGTTTCCCGGCAGCCGCGTCAGCCAGAAGTACGGCACCACCGAGCTGGGTGCACCGCGCACCACCTCCGAATCCAGCGACAGCCTGTGGATCCGCCTGGGCGGCGAGGGCGTGGAAACGCAGGTGCGCGATGGCGTGCTCTGGGTGCGCAGCCCGCACCAGTTCCTGGGCTACCTGGGTGCGCCCGGTCCCTTCGATGCGCAGGGCTGGTACTGCACCGGCGACCGCGTGGAGTGTCGCGACGGCTGGCTGCACATCCTCGGCCGCGAGAGCGAGGTGATCAGCGTCGGCGGCGAGAAAGTGGCGCCTGCGCAGGTGGAGGCGGCCATCCTCGAGCTGCCGGAGGTCACCGCGGCAGTGGTCAGCGGCGAGGCCAATGCATTGCTGGGCCAGGTGGTCGTGGCGCAGGTGGAGCTGTCCGCCGCGTTCCAGGGCCGGCCGGGGGATTGGGAGAAGCGCATTCGCCAGCACTGCCGGCAGCGCCTGCCGGCCTGGCAGGTGCCCGTACGGGTTCAGGTGGTCACAGGCCTTGTGGGTGAACGCCAGAAGACGCGCCGGATGCAAGGGGCGGCCGTATAATATTTCGCTTCCCGCCGCGGCCTGATCCCCAGCGCCGCGGTTGCCGTAAACCACTGTCACGGCTGCATTTTCCGGGGCAGCAGACGCGCCAGATCGGCCTTGACTCTGCTTCCCCCGCCGCAATATCTTGTGGCTGCCAGCGGTGCCTTGCCCAACCCCTAGTGGTTGGGCAGGCTCAGAGGAAAATCCGGTGACCGTTCCGCCAGGAAGGGATTCCGGGACTGCCTCGCAGCGGTGACCGGATTTCGGGTGCGACATAATCCTGCGGAAACCTGAACGGTTTCGCAGGGCATCGCCCCGCAGGGCCCATGCCTGATCCGGAAGTCCGCGCAACCTCGCCGCAGCCATCCGCCCACCGGCCCGCACCGGATGGCGGATGCAAACGTCTCCGCAGCGGGAGTCGACGCCAATGCATACCGAAACCACCCCAGCCCAGAATTCCGCATCGCGGCCGGCCGCACCGGCCCAGAATGATTTCCGCCTGACCCCGCCGCAGGCCGGGCGCACGGCCATGGCCGTGACCAAACGCAGTGGCGAGCGCGAACCGGTCGATGTGAACAAGATCGTGCGCGCCGTGAGCCGCTGCTGCGACGGCCTGCACGAGGTCGACGCGATGCGCGTCGCACTGAAGACCATCGCCGGCCTGTATGACGGCGCCACCACGCGCGAGCTCGACGAACTGTCGATCCGCACTGCCGCCTCGTTCATCGTCGAGGAGCCCGAATACTCGCAGCTGGCCGCGCGCCTGCTCGGCGGCTTCATCGACAAGGAAGTGCAGGGGCAGGGCATCTACTCCTTCTCGCAGTCGATCCGCACCGGCTTCGATGTCGGCATGATCAACGAGCGGGTGCTGAACTTCGTCGAGGCGCATGCGCGCAAGCTCAACGATGCCGTCGATGCGGCGCGCACCAACCGGCTGGAATACTTCGGCCTGCGCACGCTGTATGACCGCTACCTG
>CAYQJU010000018.1:0-50857 GCA_964417875.1 uncultured Steroidobacteraceae bacterium | reverse complement strand
CCGGCCAGGATCATCTCCGGGTGATAGCCGATCTCCTGCGCCTTGTGCGTCAGGTAGTAGGGATCGACGCCGATGCAGTGGCCGCCGACCAGGCCCGGACGGAACGGCAGGAAATTCCATTTGGTGCCGGCGGCCACCAGCACCTCTTCGGTGTCGATGCCGAGGCGGTTGAAGATCAGCGCCAGCTCGTTGATCAGCGCGATGTTCACATCGCGCTGGGTGTTCTCGATCACCTTGGCAGCCTCGGCCACCTTGATGCTGGAGGCCCTGTGCGTGCCGGCGGTGATGATGCTGGCGTACAGCCCGTCGACGAACTCCGCGATTTCGGGCGTGGAGCCGGAGGTGATCTTTTTGATGGTCGGCAGGCGATGCTGCTTGTCACCGGGATTGATGCGCTCGGGACTGTAGCCTGCGAAGAAGTCGCGGTTGAACTTCAGTCCCGACACCCGCTCGAGGATGGGCACGCAGACCTCCTCGGTGCAGCCGGGATAGACGGTGGACTCGTAGACCACCACGTCGCCCTTCTTCAGCACGGTGCCGAGTGACTCGCTGGCCTTCACCAGCGGGGTGAGGTCCGGCCGCTTGTGGTCATCGATGGGCGTGGGCACGGTGACGATGTAGACATCGCAGCGCCTGAGGTCGCGCAGGTTGGCGGTGAATTTAAGGCGCCTTGCCGCTGCGAGCTCCTGCTTCGGCACCTCGAGCGTGCTGTCGCGGCCGGCCGCCAGCTCCTTGATGCGGGCCTGCTTCACATCGAACCCGATGGTGGGGAACTTGCGTCCGAATTCCACCGCCAGCGGCAGTCCCACATAGCCCAGGCCCACGACCCCGATCCGGCTTTCCCGTGCTGTTCTCACGCGCTCCCCTTGCTGAAGATTTTCTGCCGCGGCCTCACTGCCACAGCGCCTTGCCACCACTGGCCTTCATCACCCGCTGCATGAACTCCTCATGCGCGGCGAGTTCTTCTTCGTTGGCCGCCACCACCGTCAACGGCACCTCGGTGGTGACCACCCGCACCGTCTCGGTGACGCTGACCATCATCACCTGCCCGGCCGCGGCCACGTCTTCGAGCGCCAGCGCACTCTGCCCGCCGGTCATGGCGAGGTACACATCGGCCAGGATGCGCGCATCGAGCAGCGCGCCGTGCAGCGTGCGATGCGAGTTGTCGATGAAGTAGCGCTTGCACAGCGCATCGAGGCCATTGCGCTGGCCCGGGTGCATCTCGCGCGCCAGCGCCAGCGTGTCGAGCACGCGGCAGCGGCGGCTGACGGTGATGGCCTCGCTGCGGCCACACATGCGCACCCAGCGCGCCAGCTCCGAATCGAGGAACCCGACGTCGAAGGGCGCGTTGTGGATCACCAGCTCCGCGCCGTCGATGAATTCCAGCAGCCGTTCGGCCACGTCGCAGAAGCGCGGCTTGCTGGCCAGGTCCGCCAGGCGGATGCCGTGCACCTGCGCGGCGCCCTCGTCGATCTCGCGCTCGGGGTTCAGGTATTCGTGGAAATGCCGCCCGGTGGGCCGCCGGTTCACCAGCTCGACGCAGCCGATCTCGATGATGCGATGCCCTTCGGCATGCTCGAGGCCGGTGGTTTCGGTGTCGAGTACGACCTGTCTCAAGATCCCCTCCTCGCATCGTCGGGCGTCAGGAACCGGCAGGAAGGTCCGCTTGACCTGGCAAGCCGGCCATCAAGGGTCGCCAGCGGCAATTGCAGCGCTTCGGCGGCGGCCACGTTCCACGCGTCGTAGCAGGTGACATTCGCGCGCAGTGCCCAGATGCGCTGGGCAAAGGGATCGAACGGGAGCAGTTGCAGGTCAAGCCGCATCAGATCGTCGAAGGCCGCATTCGCCGTGGGCCGGGTGATGATGCCAGTGGATTCCAGTCGCCGCAGGGTGCTGGCCGCCTCTGCCCGCACGATGCCGGGTGCATGCAGGTCCGCGGTGAGGATGATCTGTTCGGCCCACGCTCCGTGAGGACCTGAGTCGACCAGCGCAGCCACGAGCACGGATGCGTCGACGACAGCGCTCAACGCCTGTCCGCATCGCGCGCTGCGAGGATCTGCTTCGACGTCACGCGGGCATGGGCGGCATCCTTGCGCCTGCGCACCTGATCCAGCCAGCTTTCGACGGAAGGACGCGCGGCAATGCGTTCCAGTTCAGCCCGCAGGAATTCCTGCATCGACTTGCCCTGCAGGGCGGCGCGTGCGGCGAGTTCGTCCCTCACGGCGACTGGCACATCCCGGATGGTGACCTGGACCGACATGCTGTCATTTTGACTGCATTACATGCATTTGGCAATCATCGTGGATCGTGCGCCTGCACATTGGCCTCATGCCCCCCATTTGATTCCCAGCATCGCATCGATCGCCTCATTCGCCAGCCGGTCCACATGCTCGTTGCCCGCATCGCCGGAGTGTCCGCGCACCCAGCGCCACTGGATGCGATGCCCGTCACAGGCCGCATCCAGCGCCTCCCACAAGTCCTGGTTCTTCACCGCCTTGCGATCGGCGGTGCGCCAGCCGCGCGCCTTCCATGCCGGCAGCCATTCCTGGATGCCGGTGCTGACGTACTTCGAGTCGGTGTAAAGGGTGACGTCCACCGGACGCTTCAGCGCCTTAAGCGCCTCGATCGCGGCGGTCAATTCCATGCGGTTGTTGGTGGTCTGCGCGGTCGAGCCGGAGAGTTCACGCCGCTTGTCGCCTGCGATCAGCAGCGCGCCCCATCCCCCAGGCCCCGGGTTGCCCCTGCAGGCACCGTCGGTATAGATGATGACGTCGGTCACTGGGAGGGATGGCGCCGCGTCGGCTCGGGCAGCACGGTGCCGAACACCGGCCGGCGCTCGCGCTGGAAGAAACGATGCCGCAGCGGCGTCATGCGATACACATGCTTGCGCGCGCGCAGCAGCCAGGCCGCGGAGGGCACGGGGTTGAACAGGCCGCGCCTGAGGATGCGCCGTGGCGTGCTGCGCTCATGCGCCCACGGCCGGCTGAAGAGGTAGCCCTTGCGCTGCACGACCTCGTAGCCGAGCAGCTCCAGCCAGTCGCACACGCGGCGCATGCCCAGCATCTGCTGCACGCCCGGCGGATAGCCCTCGCGGGAGGCCTTGGACCTGAGTCCCCACAGGCTTGCCGGGCGGAAACCCAGCACGATGAGCTGCCCTTCCCCATGCAGCACGCGATCGGCCTCGCGCACGATGGCATGCGGATCGGCCGCGAACTCCAGCGTGTGGGGCAGCAGCACCGCATCAACGGAGGCGCTCTGCACCGGCAAGGCAGCCAGTTCGGCCACCACATCCACTTCGCACCCCGAACAAGGCTCGCGCGAGGGGCCGATAACGGTCTGGCGGCGGGTGCGGCTGCTGGAGAGCAGTTCGCGCGACAGGCCCCAGGTCCCCAGCTGCAGCAGCTCGAGCCCGAAGACGTCATCGAGCAGGCCGCGCAGCATCTCCGCCTCGGCTGACAGCAGCTGTCGGCCCAGGCTGCTGGCGAGCCATTCGGATGGAGCGGGACCTTTCATGGGCTTATGGAAAAAAGCATGGCAATTCTGTGAACGCGCCGGTTAAATACCGGCCGGAAAAACCTTAGGCTGTTCCATCATCCGGGACGAACCGGCCGCACGCAATTCGGAGGTAAACCAAGGTGACCCAGGGCCGGCAACTGCGCCTCAACCTGACCCTGATCGCGCTGGCTGCGGTGCTGGCCGGCTGCGCAGGCGCGCCCGAGCGCACTGCGCCCGAGGTGATCCAGATCGAACCGCCTCCGGCGCTGCCGACGCTATCCGAACCGGTGCCGGTCGAGGTGCGGCCCGAGGAACCCGTCGCCGAGGCCGTGGAACCGGAGCCGGTGGGCGACCTGCTCGACCGCGTGCGCGCCGGCCTCCAGCTGGGCACGCACTACCACTCGCGCATCGACAAGGAAGCCGACTGGTTCGCGCGCAATCCTGAATACATCGAGCGCGTGTTCACCCGCGCCGCGCCCTACCTGCACTACATCGTCGAAGAGGTGGAGCGCCGCGGCCTGCCGCAGGAACTGGCCCTGCTGCCGGTGATCGAGAGCGCCTTCCAGCCCTTCGCCTATTCCAGCGCCCGGGCCATGGGCCTGTGGCAGTTCATCCCCACCACCGGCACGCGCTTCAACCTGAAGCAGGACTGGTGGTATGACGGCCGCCGCGACGTGGTGGCCGCCACGCACGCCGCGCTCGACTACCTGACTTACCTGCGCGACCACTTCGATGGTGACTGGCTGCATGCCATTGCCGCCTACAACACCGGCGAAGGCAATTTGGGCCGCGCCATCCGGCGCAACCGCGCCGAGAAGAAGCGCACCGACTTCTGGAACCTGCGCGTGGCGGCCGAGACCCGCGGCTATGTGCCGCGCCTGCTGGCGATGGCGGCCATCGTGGCAGAGCCCGAGAAATACGGCCTGTCGATCGAGGGCATCCCCGACACGCCCTATTTCGAGCAGGTGGAGACCGGCGGCCAGATCAGCATCGAGGTGGCGGCGGAGCTGGCCGGCATCACCACCGAGCAGATGTATGACCTGAACCCGGCCTATCACCGCTGGGCCACCGATCCGACCGGTCCGCACCGCCTGCTGGTGCCGGTGGAGTCGGCCGAGACCTTCCGCGAGAGCCTGCTGCAGCTCACCCCCGACCAGCGCCTGCGCGTGGAGCGCTACACGGTGCGCGACGGCGACACGGTCAGCAGCATCGCCTCGCAGTTCGGCACCAATGTGCAGCATCTGCGCGAGCTGAACCAGCTCGGCAATGCCAACAACGTGGTGGTGGACGCCGAGCTGCGCGTGCCCTCGAAGGTGTCGGCGCTGCCGCAGGTGGTGCTGCAGGCGGCCGCGCGCGTCGATTCGCGCAGCCTCGATACGGTGCGCGCGGTGCATGTGGTGCGCCGGGGCGACACGCTGTCGGGCATCGCCAAGCGCTACAAGGTCAGCGTCGGCTCGCTGGCGCGGCTCAATAGCATCAGCACCGGTTCCATCCTGCGCATCGGCCAGCGCCTGCGCGTGCATGCCGATGGCGCTGCCAGCACGCTGATCGTCAGCGCCGACGGCCAGCAGGTGACCTATGTGGTCAAGAGCGGCGACACGCTCTCGGCCATCGCCCGCTCGCTGAACGTGCCGGTGTCCTCGCTGCGCAGCTGGAACAACATCAGCGGCAGCATGATCCGTCCCGGCCAGCGCCTCGTCGCCTATCCGGGCCAGGGCTCCTGAACTGCTATCATCCCGCCCCTTTCTTCTTCTGTGAGATGGGGCTGAAATGGGAATCCTCTCCGGCAAGCGCGCGCTGATCGTCGGCGTCGCCACCGACCGATCGATCGCCTGGGGCATCGCGCAGGCCATGCACGCGCAGGGCGCCGAGCTCGCCTTCACCTATGGCCACGAGAAGCTCAAGGACCGGGTGGCGCCGCTGGCCGCGTCGGTGGGCTCGGACATCGTGCTGCCGATGGATGTCACCGTCGACAGCGAGGTCGATGCGGTGTTCGCCGCGCTGGGCAAGCAGTGGGGGTCGCTCGACATCCTGGTGCATGCGGTGGCGTTTGCGCCGCGTGAGGCCCTCGCCGGGGATTTCGTCTCCGGCACCACGCGCGAGGCGTTTGCCATTGCGCATGACGTCTCCAGCTACAGCCTGACGGCGCTGACGCGCGGTGCGGCGCCGCTGATGGCCGACCGGGCCGGCGCAGTGCTGACGCTGTCGTACCTGGGCGCGGTGCGCTCCGTGCCGGCGTACAACGTCATGGGCCTGGCCAAGGCCAGCCTCGAGGCCAATGTGCGCTTCCTGGCGGCCGATCTGGGACCGAAGGGCATCCGCGTGAATGGCATCTCGGCCGGGCCCATCAAGACGCTGGCCGCGGCCGGCATCCCGGGGCTGCGCAAGATGCTCTCGCATGTGGCGCAGGCCTCGCCGATCCGCCGCAATGTCACCCAGGAAGACGTGGGCAAGGCCGCCGCCTTCCTGTGCTCGGACATGGCCAGCGGCGTGACCGGCGAGATCCTCTATGTGGACGGTGGCTTCAGCACCGTGGGGATGAGCTTCCCCGGCGAAGCGGAAGGCTGATTCTTCCGCGGGGCGGGCGGGACGCTCGTCCATTCCGTACCGCCCTGCACCCGCAGCAAGCGTCCTGCTTGCTTGAAAAAACAGGGCGGGTGTTTCCACCCGCCCCACCTGCCTTCAGCTTTCCCGACGCGTTGGGGGGTCCGCCCCGCCGGGGAAGCTGCCTCAGGTACCAACGGCAGAAGTACACGGGAATCGGCAACGCGTTCGACAAAAAAGTGCGGGCGTTTCCACCCGCCAGGGGATCCACGGACCGGGCCCCGAGCAGCGGTGATTCGCTGCTCGGGGTGGGCCGCTTCAAGGAGTCCAGCGACAGAAATAGAGCGGCTTGTGGATCGGAATCCCGTTCAGCGTCGTGCGAATGCCCAGGATCTCCGTGCTGCACCAGTCGGTCGGCTCTGGCGGGAAGTAGTCGACCGGTGCCGCCTCATTGAACTGGGCTGCAGGCGCGATGTGGAAGTAGATCGGAGACGGAGACCTGCCATCTGCCGCCTGCCTGCCTCCCGGAAGCCTCGACATGAACTCCGGCAGGAGACCGATGTCGATGCGATCCGCTCCAGGATTGCCGATGTATTGCGGCGTGATGGAATCGATCGACTCCACGATGCCGCCAATTGCATATCCCGGGCTCTGATCCGTGGCCGGGCGCGGCCACGGGTAGCAGCCGATGATCGACGGACGGCGGGTGTAGAAGCTGGACGAGGCCGACAGATCGTCGATCGTGAAGCAGGCGTCGTTGACCGACAGCACACCCGAAACACCCACGTGATAGCCGTAGTAGGTGCGACGGTCATACACCCACAGGCGGCGCGAATCCTTGGCAAGCCAGCCACCGGTGATTTCGTTGGGGATCGAATAGGGAGCTTCCAGCACCCAGCCCAGGGAGGCATTGGGCTCGTTGGCGGTTGTAAACGGCGGGGTGAACAAGGTCTGCTGACCCTGGAACTGCCCGCTGATCACACCAGGCGTGCTCACGTCCACGTTGTGCATGATTGCATGGCGCACGGAATCGACCATCACGGTGCCCGGCACCGAGGTCAGACCATTCGTGGTGGTCGGCACGGTGCCGGCGGATGTGGCATTTGCGGGCCCGAAGTTGGCCGGGAAACGGGTGGCTGCAGGACCTGGCGCGGTGGTGTCCACGTTCAGGGTGAAGCGCAACGTGCCGGCGACCGGATCATAGTCATAGAACCCGTGCTCCACCTGGGTCACGTTGGCGTGGGTGCCATAGATGTACGTGCCATTCGGGAAGAACGCGATCATGTTGCTGCTGGCAGTGTTCTGCTTCGTGAAATCGAACGGATCCCACTTCACCTCGACCACCGGGGCCGACGGGTTGCGCTGCCAGATCGACTGGGTGTGCCGATAGACCCCCATCAGCTGCCGGTCCGCAGCAGGAAGCTCGCGGCACTGCACCTTCGGGGTGGTGACGTGGTCCGGGTTCTGCGTCAGCTGGGGCGCATAGAGAATCGCCATTGGATCGACGACCACGCAATGCATGCCAGCCGGGTGCGTGGCCACCGACACGTAATAAACTGCGTTGCTGTTGCTCACATATGGCACGGGCGTGCCGCCGTCACTGAAGGTGAACGTGTCGCCCCAACTGCCGGAGAACTCCTGTGTGCTGATGCTGTCCTCGCCAGTTGTCCGCAGTTCCAGCACCAGTCCGGAAGGCGCAGCGGGCTCGGTGGCGCCGCCCTCCGGGGGGCTGTAGGCCACTGAACCGCCGATGTTGAAGACGCAGGTTTCAGCCCTCACGTTGGTGATGTCGCCCGTCGGGTTGACCTCGCTGTCCTGGTTGGTCGGATTGATCACCGGGCACTTGTTCAGCGTGCCACCCTGGGTGGTGCTGGCAGTCACCGACCACAGGAATGGCGGTGTGATCGCTGCCTGGGTGGGCGACAGGCCAAAGGCCGGATTGAACAGTGCGTCGGTGAAGGTGACCGTGCTGGTGCCGCTCGGCACATCCAGCTCGTAGACCCCCTCTTCAGTGGCAAGGGTCACCTTGGCACCCTCGACGCCAGCGATGGCCGCGGCGTCCACGACCATCGAAAAGCGCGGCGTACTGTTCTGGCAGGTGACCGTGATGTTGAGGTCACGGGCAGAGGTAAGTGTTCCGGAACCATTGGCGACCGTGCAGGTCTTGCCGATCGGCTGCTGCCTGATCTCGATGTTGTACGGAGAGCCCACCGGAATCGCACCGAAGGTGAAATGGGTGGGGGCATCCTCCGCCCCTGGCTCAGTCGGTGCCGGCGCCAGGAAGCTGCGCGCGCGCTCTGCATCGCCGTTGTTCATCAGCACCAGGGAGCGCCTGCTGCCGAGCCCGGAAATGCTGCCTTCCAGCACAACCGTCTGCGGCGGAAGCTCCGTATACGGCTCGTTCCTGACGTCTTTGATCGAATCGCAGCCTGTCAGCGCTGCGCCCAGCGCGGCTGACACCGCGAGGAGTCCCGTACCCTTGATGATCGAAGTCATGCCATCCCCCCAGGGAATATCTTCAATTTGTTCAGCGGGCGGGTGGTCGCGCCACCCGCCCTGGTCCGCATCGTCGACCGCTCAGAACTGCATCCGCACGCCCATGCGATAGGACCGGCCGTAGGTGTCGTGATAGCCGGCACTGGCGCCCGAGATGCCACCGCCGGTGAACGGCGGGCTCTTGTCGAACAGGTTGTTGATCGACCCGAACACCTGGAAGCGCCTCAAGTTGGCAACCTGCAGGTTGTAGGAGCCATTGAGGGCGAAGTTGAAGTACGGATCCACCCAGTTGTTGTCGATGCTCCCGATCAGGTACTGACCCCGCTCGTTCTGGTAGTTGTCGCAGCCTTCGCCGGTGTCGCACCAGCGATTGTCGAAACGTGCTCCACCGATGTAACGCGCCGACAGGCTGGTGGTCAGGTTGCCCACCATGTAGGTGGTGCTGATGTTGCCGGTCCACTTCGGCGTGGCCGCCACACCGGGCACGAACACCCCGTTGCGGATCTGGCCCACCAGGTCGATGCAGGTGTAACGGTTGTAGACCGTCTGCGAGCCATCAGCGTTGATGGGGTTGTTGGGATCCCTGGCGTCCAACCGCGCACCGCACGGATCCGGATTCGGACCGAAGGCGATGATGCTGGATGTCTGCTGGATGCCCGAGGACTCCAGTGCCCTCTGCCCGCGGATGGACAGCGTCACGCTTCCCGGCAGGCTTTCCGCGACCCTTCTCAATGGCAGGCTGAACGACCACGCCACGTCCACACCGCGCCGCTTGTACGGCAGGGCATTGTTCGGCCGCGCGGAGTTGTAGGACACCAGGTCGTGCAGGTTGCGCGTGCCGGGAATCGGATTGCCAAGCGAATCCAGTTCTTCGGCGAAGGTCAGCTCCTGGCAGTACGGGTTGTTCACGTCGAACAGGCCATTCACGCCCAGCTCGGCGATTTCGCCGTCGGCATAGACCGTCTCGATGTTGCCGCTCCCTTCCCAGCAGGCGTTCACCGGATTCTGCGAGTTGAACGGCGTGTTGATGCCATCCTTCACGCTGATGTCGTAATAATCGACCGACAGGCGCATGCCCTGCGCCCAGCCACCCGGCGAGAGCACCATGCCCAGAGTCAGTGTGTCGCTTTTCTCCGGCTTCAGGTTGGCGTTGCCAACCTGAACCTGGCCGTAGCGCTCGTTCTGGTTCTCGGTGCTCGTCGCAGTGCGCTCACGCCAGGGATTGCGGATGTTGAACTGGTCGGGAATGCTGGGCTGGTAGCGGAACAGGTCGCGATACGTGGCCGCACGCAGGTCGCGTGATCGCGTCAGGCGCAACCGCACAAAGTCGAACGGTTCGTAAACGAGCTGCCCCTTCCAGTTGAAGACATTCTGGGTTGCCGACTCCCCGGTGGTGCCGGCGCCGCCCTCGTTCTTGTAAGAGGCGTAACGCGCGCCGAAATTCACCGCCACGAGGTTCAAGCCCTCCTGACCATTCACCAGGGGCATGTTCAGCTCGGTATAGCCCTCCGTCACCCGGGTCTTGCCGCCGTAGGCGTCTGCCCATGTGCGCGCAAGGTCGGAGCGCAGATAGAAGTCACCAGTGGAACCCTTGTTGTCCACCGAGTCTTCGCGGATCTCGAGGCCGAACGCGCCGGTGAGCGGACCGGCCCATCCCTGCCACAGAGTACCGTTGGTGTTCAGGGCCAGGGTGGTCAGCTTGTTCGTTCCGGAAGACTCCGTATCGACGAAGGAATAATCGATGGCGGCCTGCTGCCGCGCCGCGTCGACCGGATCTGCATAGGCGCTGCCGAAGATATTGATCGGCTGACAGCCGGCGGCCAGAGCGGCCAGCGACTCCGGGTTGCTGAGGGGACGGCCGGTGGTATCGAGCACCGGCGCACCGTCGCGGGTGACGCGGCACACCGGATCGCCGAAGGTCGGGGAATCCGGACGGTCATCGATGACCGCATCCATCGCCCAGGCCAGGCGCAGGTTGGTGGCCACATTGGTCTGGTAGGAGGCGCTGTCGGTCTGGCCGTACTGCACGTACGCGTCCCACCGCCAGTCGTTGCCGAAGCGCCCGCGCACACCGGCGACGACCCGCATGGTGTCGGACTCGTTGCTGGTCCACTGCTGCACCTGCGGATTCCACACCTTCCGGATGGCGGTGAAGCCGTTGCAGGGCGTGCCGCCGAACAGCGTGTCCACACCTGCACCGGAGCCGGCGCTGAGGCTGTTGCTGAACGCGTTCTGCACCTGGTACAGCGCTTCCGGGCTCAGATCCTCGAGGAAGGCGTAGGAGTTGCGGCCCAGCGCCGGCAGCACGGTGGCCGTGCCCACGTCGAATGCGTTGGTGAGCGTCAGCGTATCGAGGATCCAGAACTCACCGTCCGGGAACTCATCCGTGTAGTAGAAGGCACCCGGCTGCCAGTTGGAGTCGCTGTACTTGAACCTGACCCAGGTGCCCACCGCATTGCCATTGAAGTCGAAATCCGGCGGGTTCGGCGATTCGGAAACCGGAACGATGAAGGGCCAGGACACGCCCCGCCGGGGCGCCTCTGCCACGCCACCGGGGCCCCAGCCATTGCCGTTCAGGAACGAGGTGCTGAAACCGTTGGTGCCGTTGGCGCCCGGCAGCCCCAGGAAGGCGGCAAACTCGGGAATCACCGCCGGCGGGGTGACCGGACCAAACTGGGGACTGCGCCCCACGTTGTAGTCCACGCCGTCGACCGTGCCGCCAGCCGTGGTTCCGAACGTCAGCACGGCCTGCGCCGGCGCGTTGGTGCCGCGCACGCCCTGCTCATTGAACCGGGCGCAGTAGGTGCCCTGCGTCCACTGGTTGCGGTTCAGACCTTCGGTCATCGAGTAGTTGCCCTGGAAATAACCAGTGGTCCGCTCGGTGAAGTTGTATTCGAAGTTGGTGAAGAAGACCTTGCGCTCGTTGCTCGGCCGCATGGTCTGGTTGAAGGTCGTCAGCGGACCATCACCATTGAGCACGCTGCTGCCGGTGCCCCCACGGAAGCCATAGGCATATTCCTCGAAGCCGGTGCCGTCATCCGTGAAGCGGTAGCCCGAGGTCAGGTTGGCGTCGTTGTGGTAGATCGCGCCATTGGGGGAAAACTGGCTGAAACGCACGTTCTCCATTTCGAAGCGGGCCGGCAGACCCTCGAAACCCGGCAGTGGGTTGGCCACGGCCGAGGGATCGGAACCCAGTCCGGAATAGTTGGTGAACAGGGTGCGCGACTCCGCGCACCAGCTGCGCGCGCCCGCGCAGTTGCGGATGGCGCTGGAGTTCTGCCACTCACCGCTGAGCAGCAGGTGACCCCTGCCGCCAAACAGCGGCAAACCGCCGGAAATGGACACGTGCGGGCTGCTGCCATCACCGGCTTCATTGACGCCATAGTCCATGTCGACCGAGACGCCGGTCCTCTTGTTGTCGAGCACCATGTTGACCACACCGGCCATGGCGCCGGAACCATACGTCGCCGAGGCTCCACCGGTGACCACGTCCATGCGCTGCAGCAGGTTGGAGGGGACGATGTTCATGTCCACCACGTCCGCCTGGTTTGACGTCGAGACCACTCGTCGCCCGTCGATCAGGGTCAGCGTGCGGGTGCCGAATGCGGGATCGAGTCCGCGCAGGTTGGCGATGGTGTTGCCGATGAAGAACGAGCCCCGGTCCATCCGGTCCATGCCGCCGCCGCCGCTGCCGGACTGGTCGTCGCCGGTCATGCCCGGCATGTAGGTGGAAAGATTCTGCGGCACCAGCTGGGTGAGTGCATCGGCAACGTTGACGATGCCGAGGTTGCGCATTTCCTCGCCAGTGATGGAAGTGACTGGATTGGCGGAAGTCACATTGGGATTCTGGATGCGGGTACCGGTGACCTGCACCTCGCTGAGCTCTTCGAATTCTTCCTCTTCGAGCTCCAGCTCGGCTGCGAGCACCTGCGGGGCAAACCCCACCAGGGCGCTGCCGAGAATTCCGGCCACGCACGCGCGCACCGACTGCGCATTGGCTGCGTACTTCATCATTTTTTCTGACCCCCAGTTCTAGAACTTCTCTTTCGGTGTGTCGTCCGCGACCGCGCTGGATTGACATTCCCGCGGCATACACCGTGCCGTGGGCTTTCAACCATGACCGTCGATGACCCCCTGACCCGCCCCGCGTCCCACATCGAGACGCCGCGAATCGTTTTCCGGTTATCCTAGCTTTTGTATGCAGTGCATACAATGCTGGGGTGAGGAGATTTCATGGCGGCTTTCCTTTCCGCTTCTGGCCGGTCAATGAAGTCCGCCCTTGCCCTGGCTGCCTGTGCAGGAAGCACGAGAGTTCGCCGCCGCCTCGCCATGGCGGATGCGCAGCTGCGGGCGTACGAAGTGGTGGGCCGGGCGGCCGGAGCGCGGCAGCGCCTGCGCTGGGATACGATCCCGAGACCGATCTGCTGATCTTGGGAAGAGGCAATGGCCCGCGTGGCCGTCGGCCGTGCGCTCACCGGCAGGCGGCCAAACCCGACCCTGCCTGCCCGGGGGACATGAGCCTTGCTGAAAACCCGGGCGGTCCGGCCCGGGTTGCTGCGGTCCTTACTGCGTGAACACCTGCGGATTCAGCCGCACCTTGGCGTCGTCCACCAGACCGGTGATGTAGGCATCGATGTCGCGGCGCGTGTAGCGCTGCAGCTCGCGCTGGGTGCGCAGGCTCACCAGCTGCGGTACATCCAGCTGCGTGCCGACGCGGGCATCGGTGGCCTCGAACAGCGCCACGGTGCCATCCTCGAGCCGCAGGGTCTGGCGCACCGGCGCGCCCTCGGCGGGGCGCGGCGCGGCGAACAGGGCTTCGGTGAGCTCCACCGGCAGGTCCGGCGCGCCGCGCGCCACATAGCGCGCCGGCTCGGCCTCGGCCTTCAGCGATGTGGCCACCTGCGCGAAGCTGCGACCCTGCTCCAGCTGCTGCAGCGCCTCCGTGGCAGCCTGCAGGGCGGCTTCGGCACCCCGCTCGCGGATCAGCGCGGTGACGACTTCCTCGCGCACCTCTTCCAGCGGGCGGGTGGAGGCCGGACGATGCTCCTCGACCTGGAAGATGGTGATGCGGTCCTCTGAAAGCTGCACCGGCCCGCCGATGCGGCGGTGCGTGACCAGCTCCTCGCTGAATACCTCGCGGTTCAGCGCGGCATCGGATCCCAGCGGCAGGCCGCCGGCGCCGCGTTCGAAGTTCTCGACCACGCCGCGGCGCAGGTTGAACTCGCGCACCAGCGCATCGAGGCTGGCATTGCCGGATTCCAGCCGCTCCTGCAGCCGGTCCTGTTCATTGTTGAAGCGGTTGATGGACTTCTCGTTGCGCAGCTGCACGTTGAGCTCGGCGCGCACGTCCTCGAAGCTGCGGCCGCTCTCGGGGCGGATGCCTTCGAGCTTGATGATGTGGTAGCCGAACTCGGTCTTCACCGGCTCGCTGACCTCGCCGGGCTGCATCGAGAACAGCGTGTCGGCGAAGGCATCCACATAGGTGTCGCGGCTGGCAAATCCCAGGTCGCCACCGCTGGCGGCCGAGGCCGAATCGCCGGAATGCTCGCGGGCCAGCGCGGCGAAGTCGCCGCCATCCTGGATCTGCTGATAGACCGCGCGCGCCGCCTCGGCACGCTCGGCATCCTGCGCCGGATCATCGACGGTGAACAGGATGTGGCGGGCGTGGCGGGCTTCCGGCTGCACGTACTGCGCCTTGTCCTGCTCGTAGCGCGCGCGCAGCTCTTCCTCGGTGACGACCACGGTCCCGGAGATGTCCGAAAGGTCCATCTCGGCATAGGCCAGGCGCACCGATTCGGGCACCGCGAACTGGTCCTGGTTTTCCTGGTACCAGGCCTCGATGGCGGCAGGCTCCACCGGCGCATCGCCGGCGTATCGCTGCGGCTCGAGCAGCAGGTAGCGGATCTGGCGCTCCTCGTCGAGCAGCGCCAGCAGGCGCCGGCTCTCGGTCGGGGTGAGGAAGTCGGACACGCCGATCACGCCCAGCGCCTTGTTGGTCAGCAGCCGCCGCTTCAGGTCGCGCAGGTAGGCCTGCTCGCTGATGCCGGCATTGGCCAGGCGGATGCGCGCCTCGGTGACATTGAACACGCCGTCGATCTGGAAGGCCTCCTCCTCGCGGAAGGCGCGCGCCGCCTCGGCATCGGACACGGCAAAGCCCACATCGCGCGCATGCTGCGTGGTGGCCAGCTCGCGCACCTGCACGGTGAGCAGTTCGTTCTGCAGCTCGGTGCGAACCGGATCGCTGAGATCGCCGCCATAGGCGTCCATCAGCTGCGGCAACTGGCGCTGCCAGAGGTCGATCACCTCTTCGGCGGGCACCTCCTCGCCATTCACCTTCACCGCGTAGCCACTCTGGCCGAAGGACAGGTCGACCACGGTATAGGGACCCCAGGCGGCAAACACCAGGCCGAGTGCGCCGATGATCAGGTACCAGAACCAGCGGCCGGTCCGGCCATTGCCCTCACCCTGGCCCTTGAGCTTGTCACCAATGTTCTGAAGCATGTCTTTCCGCCGTTGCTCGCGCGTGTCGTGGGGACCCCGAAGGAAGGGGGTCCGCAAAGGGGGGAAAGTCTACTGTCAGCGGCGGGGGTTCGCCACGGTCAGCAGTGGTGCGGCCGCCCGCAGGGCCGGCGGCGCCCCCGCCGGGCGCCGACGGGCGGTCAGCAGCCGGGCGAAGTCCGCCGCAGGCAGGGCGCCGGCGAGGAAAAGGCCCTGCACGTAGTCGCAGCCCAGGCCCCGCAGGTAGTCGAACTGCTCCTGGCGCTCCACGCCCTCGGCCAGCACCTTCATGCGCAGCACGCGGGTGACATTGATGATGGCCTCGATGACCGCGGCGGTCTTTTCATCGCCCAGCATCGCGGCAATGAAGGAGCGGTCGATCTTCAGCATGTCCACCGGGAAGGTGCGCAGGTAGCTCAGCGAGGAATAGCCGGTGCCGAAGTCATCCAGCGACACTTCCACGCCCATCGCGCGCAGTTCATGCAGCACCCGGGTACCCACCTCGCGCACGCTCATCAGCGAGGTCTCGGTGATCTCCACCTTCAGCAGTCCGGGGTCCAGGCCCAGCTCGCGCAGCGTGCTGCCGATCAGGCCGGGCAGGTCCTGGCGGCGGAACTGCACCGCCGAGACATTCACCGAGACCGGTGCCGGGGAAAGGCCGGCCTGCTGCCATTCGCGCACCTGGCGGCAGGCTTCGCGGATCACCCATTCGCCCAGGCGCACGATCAGGCCGCTGTCCTCGGCGATGCCGATGAAGGTGCCCGGCGGGATGTAGCGGCCATCCTGGTCGCGCCAGCGCAGCAGCGCCTCGGCCCCGATGATGCGGCCGGTCTCGATCTCGATCTGTGGCTGGTAATGCAGCTCAAACTGCTGCGCATCCAGCGCCTGGCGCAGGCCGCCTTCCATGCGCAGGCGCTGCATCGAGGCCACGTTCATCTCGCGCGAGTAGTACTGGAAGGCCGCCTTGCCCTGCTGCTTGGCGTGGTACATGGCGGTGTCGGCATTGCGCAGCAATGCCTCGGCGCTGGTGCCGTCGGCCGGATAGGTGGCGATGCCGACGCTGGCGGTGACGAACACCTGCGCATCGCCGAGCACGAAGGGCCGCTCCAGCCGCTGCAGGATGCGGTTGGCGACGGAGCCGGCGGCCAGGCGATTGCGCAGTTCCGGCAGCAGGATCACGAACTCGTCGCCGCCCACGCGCGACACCACCGAATCGAGGATGGAGGCGAAACTCGCGGTGGCATCCGGATCGACGTCCTGGCGCACATAGGTGGCCAGCACATCCTCGGCGCGGATCAGGTCGCTCAGGCAATTGCCGAGCTGGCGCAGCACCTCGTCGGCGCCCTGGTGACCGATGGTGTCGTTGATGCGCTTGAAATTGTCCAGGTCCACGAACAGCACCGCGAACTCCGCCTGCCGGCGGCTGCTGCGCGCCAGCAGCTTCTCCATGTTCTCGTGCAGCACGCGGCGGTTGGGCAGGCCGGTGAGGCCATCCTGGTAGGCCAGCGCGCGGATCTGCTCGTTCGATTCGGCCAGCTGAGCCAGCACCTGTTCGCGCGCCTGGGCCTCCTCCTCGAGCTTGCGGCGCGCGGCCTCCAGCTCGCGGGTCCGCGCCTGCACCTGCGCGGCCAGCTCGGTCATCTTCATCGTCGCCAGGCGCGAGATTTCCCAGCGGGCGCGCAGCGCATGCACCAGCTGGCGCACCTCGATGGTGTCGAAGGGCTTCTTCAGGATCAGCACCCGGTCGGTGCTGCCGATGCAGCCGGCCATCTCCTCCCAGCTGTGGTCGGAATAGGCAGAGCAGATCACCACGTTCAGTTCCGGATCCGCCTGCAGCAGGCGCGAGGTGGTCTCGATGCCGTCGATGCCTGGCGGCATGCGCACGTCGACGAAGGCAATCGCATAGGGCCGGCCCTGCTCGCGCGCCTGCGCCACCTTCTCCAGCGCCTCGGTGCCCTGGAAGGCCGACTCGATCTCGAACCCCGTTTCGTCACGCGCCGGGCTCGCGCCGAACAGCACCTGCTCCAGCGCATCCAGCTCCTCGAGGCCATCGTGCGGCGCGGCGAGGCTCTTGCGGATGTCCGCGTGGATGGCCGGGTTGTCATCGACCACCAGCACGCGGCGGTTGGTCTGGATGCAGGCTGAACGGATCGTGGTGAGGCCCATGGGTGTACTCAGGCCGCTCCGGCCACTGGCTGCAAGGCGTGGCCCTCGCGCAGCGGCACCTGCAGCACGAAGCATGCGCCCTTTCCGGCGCCATCACTGTGCGCGCTCAGGCTGCCGCCCATCTGCTGCGCGGCATTGGCCGCATTGTGCAGGCCGAAGCCGTGGCCGGTCTGCTTGGTGGTGAATCCATGCGTGAAGATGCGGCCGAGGTTCGCCGCCGGGATGCCGATGCCGTTGTCGCGCACCTCGACGCAGCCCATGCCCTCGTGCGCCGCGATGCGCACGCACAGCTCGCGCTCGTCGCGGCCGGCTTCCTCCAGCGCATGGCGGGCGTTGGAGACCAGGTTCACCAGGATCTGCAGGATCTGGTGGCGATCGAGCAGCGCCTGCGGCAGCCCGGCGAAATCACGGATGACGCGCACCCGCGCGCCACGCAGCGCCGGATCGCTGATCGCGAGCGCGGTCTCGGCGATCTCCTGCAGCGTGCACACCTCGGTGACGCCCTGCACCTTCGCATAGGACTGCTGCGCGGCGATGATCTTCTTCATGTGCTCCAGCTGCTCGAGCACCTGGTCGAGTTCATGGCGCACCGATTCCTTGCGCGCGACCAGAGCGCGCGCCAGCTGGCGCAGGTATTCGGGCAGGCGGCTGCCGGCCGGGTCGTTCGCCAGCCAGTCGCCGAGTCGCGCCGCATGCGCGTCGAACAGCTCGCAAACCTTCTCCACGCGCTCCACCGGCAATGCCCGCAGGCTCTCGCGCGCAACCTGCGCGCCGACGTTGACGCTGTTCATCACATTGCCGACGTTGTGCAGCACGCCGGAGGCCACCTCGGACATGCCCGCGCGGCGCGACAGTTCAACCAGGCGTCCCTGGGCGCTCTCCAGCTCCCTGGTGCGCTGCGCGACCAGTTCTTCCAGGTGATCGCGATAGCGCGAGAGTTCCTGCTCTGCATGCACGCGCTCGTCGATCTCGCGCTTCAGCGCCGCATTGGCCTCCTCGATGCTGCGCGCCTGCTGCTCGCGGTGGGCATACAGCGTCGCGTTCTCGATCGACACCGCGATCTGCAGCATCAGCACGTTCAATGCTTCCAGGCGATCGGGCGTGAAGGCACCGGCGATCTGGTTGTTCTCGATGTAGATCAGGCCGGTGAGCTTGCCCTTGTGCAGGATGGGCGCGCACAGCAGCGAGCGCGGGCGGCAGCGCGCCAGGTACGCATCGTGGCGAAAGCGCTGATGCTGCGCCGGCTCGGCCAGCACCACGGTCTCGCGGGTGCGGATCACATAGTTGGCCACGGCCTCCGACACCAGCTGCGTGCCCTGGAGCGGCTCTCCCATCAGCAGGCGGGTCTGGCCGGCAAGGTTGTCGCGCAGGCCCTGCAGCAGCGGGCGGCCCTGATCGTGCAGCACCAGCACCACGCGGTCACCGGCGGCGTTCTCGAGGATGATGTCCAGCAGCTTGGAGAGCAGCCGGTCAAGCAGGATCTCGCCGGACAGCACCTGGTTGGCCTTCAGCAGTGTGGCCAGATCCAGTGAATCGCCGCGATCATGCGTGCCGAGGCTGGTGGAACCTGATGTGTGGCTGGCTCCGGCCTCGCTGCGGGCGCGCAGGTGGTGCCTTTCGCGCAGCGCCGCCGCCAGCGTGGTGGCTCCCCAGCTCTCCAGCGACTGCAGCGCGCGCTCCAGGTACAGTGCCGCAAAATCCGGTTTGCCGGCCGCCGTCCAGAAGCGCGCGGCCAGCTCTGCGGCGAGCGCTTCAAGGTGCAGGAAGCCGTGCTCGGCAGCGGCGCCCAGCGACTGGTCGTACAGGGTCATCGCCGCCATCGGGCGACCTTCCACGCGCGCCCGTTCGGCCAGCAGCAGCAGGTGCGCATGGCGGAAGTTGGCCGGGCATTCCGCGCTCCAGGCCGCGAACTCGGCCTGCTGCCGGTCGAGCAGCGCGCGGAATTCCTCACGCTCGGCGCCCTGCGTCTGCGGCAGCAGTGCGGTCAGGGTCAGCGCATGGAACAACGTGTGCTCGCTGCGCGTGACGAAGCCGGCGCTGAAGGGCAGCAGCCGCTGCGATTCACCGGCGAAGGCCAGCGCCTCGCGATATTCCCCGCGCAGGTAGCGGTTCATCAGCAGCAGGATGAACCAGTCGGATTCGAACGAGAGATTGCCGCCGGCGCGGAACGCCGAGGTGCAGGCCGCTTCGTCTGCCCCCTCCTTGCCCAGGTCCTGGCGCCTGCCGCGCAGGCCGCGCAGCCACTCGATGAAACGGATGCGCGGCTCGAGGAACTCCAGCTTGTGCCGCTCGCCCACCCGGCGCAGCAGTTCACGCGCGGCAAGCGCCTCTTCGTGCACTTCTGCCAGCGCCATGCCGCGGAACTGCTGGTGGCTCACGCAGCGCGCCGCGCTGTAGGCGGCATGGAAGTGATCACCGGTCTCGAGGCCATGATGCACCGACTTGCGGTACAGCTCGATGCTCTCCTCCACCGGCCGCACCCAGTGCGAGGCCAGCAGCCCCCACACGAAGCAGGCACCGGCCAGCACCGAGGTGTCGCCGATCCGGTGCAGCAGGTCGACAGCCAGCTTCGCGAAGCGGTAGGCGTCGCGGTTGCGTCCCATCGCATTGCTGAGCACGCCGGCAAAGGACACATAGCCCCGCGCCGAGTGCGCGCAGTTGCCCGCCTCCATCGACAGCGCCACCATGCGGCAGCAGATCAGTGCATACAGCGGCTGGTTGGTCTGGAATGCCGCCGGCAGGCAGTTCGTCAGCAGCGCCATCAGCGCCACCTTCTCTTCATCGAGCATCGCCGGCAGGTGGATGAGCTGTTCGATGCCGCGCGCCCCGGTGGCGGTCAGCACGGCCTCGATCTGCGCCGGCAGCATCTGTTCCAGCGCGGCTGCATCCTGCGGCAGGTCCAGGCCGAACTCCGCGGCGGCCTCGGCGCCGCAGGCCAGCGCCTCGGCCATCTGGCCGATGCTCAGGTGCGTGGAGATCTGCATGGCGCGCAGCTGCGTGCGTTGCAGGCGGGATTGCGCGCGCGACAGCGCGGTGGCGATGACGATGAAGGCCGCGGCGTGCTCGGCATTCAGCGCCAGCACCTCGGCAAGCTTCGCATGTGCGTCGAAGGCGCGGCGATGATGCAGCCGCCAGCCTTCCTCGCCACCGAGCAGCGCGATGGCCTGGCGCAGCGCACGCGCGGCCAGGTCATAGGCGGTGGCATTGCGCGCCCGCAGGCCGGCGCGATGGTTCAGCCGCGCCAGCTCCAGCCGTTCGGCGGCGTCATCCATCACTGGCTCGCCGAGATTCAGGTGATTGACCACCTCGTAGAGCCGCGCACCCAGTTCCTCCGCGCTGCGACCCGACCAGAGCAGCCGCCCGATCTGCAGGTGGAGGGCCGGGATGTCCTGTGCGGCGATCAGGTCATAGGCGGCGCGCTGCACGCGATCGTGCAGGAAGGCATAGCGACGATAGACCAGTGGCGAGTCGATCGCATCGGTGTCGACGCTTTCCAGTGGTGTCAGCGCCAGCACCAGCTCCCCGGCCAGCGCCGGCTTGAGGCGTTCGGCGGCCTGCTGCTCATCGGTGCGCAGCACCGTGGCCAGCGTGGCCAGGTCGAAGCGCGCACCGACGGCGGCGGCGAACTTCAGCGCATCCCGCGTGCCGGCCGGAAGCCGGGCCAGCTTCGATGCCAGGAAATCCGCCACGTTCTCGGTGATCGTCGCCCCCCGCACGGCCGCAAGGTCCCAGGTGAAACGGCGCAGTGCCGCATCGAAGGTGAGCAGCCCATCGGCATGCAGCGAACGCAGGAACTGGCGGACGAAGAACGGATTGCCGCCGGTCTTCTGGCAGATCAGCGCCGCCAGCTCCGCCACCTCTTCCGGCGCCACCGCGCGCAGCGCCTCGGCCAGCAGCGCGGCCACGTCTTCTGGCCGCATCGGTTGCAGGTGGATCGAGCGGGCGGCCACGCCGCGGCGATCCTGCTCCTGCAGCGCCAGCAGCAGCGGATGCGCGGCATCCAGCTGCTGGTCGCGATAGGCCTGCACCACCAGCAATGCCTCGATACCCGGGCGCGAGAGCATCTGCGTCAGCAGGTTCAGGCTGGCCTGGTCGGCCCATTGCATGTCATCCAGGAACAGCACCAGCGGATGCGCGCGGCGTGCGAACACCTGGATGAACTTCTGGAACACCAGCGTGAAGCGGTTCTGGGCCTCGACGCCGGTCAGCGCCGCAACTTCCGGCTGCACGCCGATGATCAGTTCCAGCGACGGGATGACATCCAGCAGCACGCGGCCGTTGACGCCGACGGCGGCGAGGATCTGCTGGCGCCAGTGCTCCACGGCCTCCGGGCCCCCGGTGAGCAGCTGCTCGACCAGTTCCTGCAGCGCGCCCACCAGCGCGCTGAACGGCACATCGTGGCGCAGCTGGTCGAACTTGCCGCTGGCGAACAGGCCGCGTGCGCGCGTGATGTCCTGGTGCATCTCCTGCACCAGCGAGGTCTTGCCGATGCCGGCGCCACCGGCCAGGCGCACCGCGCACACGCCACCCTCCGCCACCTGCCCGAAGGCGCCGATCAGCTCTGCCGTCTCGTGTTCGCGGCCATACAGACGCTGCGGCGGTTCGAAGTGTTCAATCACATCGCACTCGCCCGGCATGAACACCGCCAGGGCATCGCCACCCTCACGCAGACCGTGCAGGCAGCGTTCCAGATCCGCCACCACACCGGCGGCGCTCTGGTAGCGCTCCTCGGGCGTCTTGCGCATCAGCTTGCCCACCACGGCCGACAGCGCCTCGGGGATGCCGGCCAGCTCGTGCAGCGGCGGCGCGTTGCCGGCGATGTGGAAGTGCACCAGCTCCAGCGGATCCTGGCTCTCGCGCGGCAGGCGGCCGCTGAACAGTTCATGCAGCGTGACGCCGAAGGAATACCAGTCGGCGCGGTGATCGACGCTGCGATTCATGCGGCCGGTCTGCTCCGGCGCAATGTAGGCCAGCGTGCCTTCCAGCGCAGTGGCGAAGCGGAACTTGTTCTCCTGCGAACGCAGGCGGGTGGCCAGTCCGAAGTCGATGAGGCGGATCTCGCCGTTGCCGGCGTCATGCAGCAGGTTGTGGCTGGTGATGTCCTTGTGGATGACGCCGGCGGCGTGCACCTGGCCGATCACCCGCGCCGCGGCGATGGCGGCCTTCAGCCGCTGCTCGAGCGCCGGCTGGTCACGTCTCACCCATTGCAGCAGCGAGGGACCGGCAAAGAGATCGAGCACCAGTGCCAGCTGGCCGTGGGTGCGCACCAGCTCATGCACACGCACCACACCGGGGATGTCGAGCGAGCGCAGCAATTCGTATTCATTGCGGAAGCGGGTGAACTGGCGCGCGCTGACCGCACCGCCCGGCAGGCACTTCAGCGCCACCTTCGCGCCATCGCGCAGGCGCACGGCTCGCCACACCAGTGATCTGGCGCTTTCGTGCAGCAGTCCGTCCAGCTCGTAGCCGGGCACATGTGTCGGCGGCTGATTCATTGTTCTCCCACGCCGGCGCGGGAGCTTCCCGGCCCCGCCACGACGCCACTTTGTGGACTATCGGGGGCGCGCGGGAACGCTGCAGGATGAGGATCGCAATCTGCGACCGGAGTCACCTTCGGAAGGCTATGGGTCGGGGGTCCAGCGAGATCACCCGGCGGCCCGCCCTGGCGCACAGCCTGTGCCTTCGATCACGGACGGGGCGTTGCAGGCCCGGTAATCTCGGCCCCGGACTTCCCCTGCCGATCCGCCGAGGCCTGGCTTTACACGGTTCGCTTGAGCAACCACCGATCCATCGATCTTTCCCAGTTTCCCGATTCGTCCTGCGCAGAGGAACTGCATGCCGGTGTGTCGCGGCTCCGCTTTGCCCCGCCACTGGAGACCGCGTTCCGGCGACACCACCTGACCCGGGTTCGCGTGCGGACCCGCACCTGGGCACTGGTGACGGTGGTTTTCGCGCTGACCTTCACCAGCCTGCAACTGATTGCAGAAGGCCCGCTGCACCCGGTGAGTCTGCTGGATCTGTTCATCCTGCCCTTTTCGCTGCTCGTGGGATGGCTGCCCTGGAGTCGCTTCTACCTGTCGCACTACCTGCAGGTGGCGCGCTTTGCCACCCCGCTTGCCAGTGCACTGACTGCGCCCTTCTCGGCGCTGGCGGCCTCGCAGGGCCACCCTGAGGTGCTGATCCTGTTCGCGCTGCAGATCGTGGGCGTGTTCCAGTTCACCGGCCTGTTGTTCCGCACGGCGTTGTTCACATGCGTGGCGATGGTGCTCGGATTCGCCGTTGGCGCCGGCATCTGGCTGTCGCCTGAAGATGCCGTCAAGTATGTGTTCACCATGGGCCTGGCCACGGTTATTGGCGCAATCGCGGTGCGTGACGCGGAAATCGTGGCGCGGACGCAATTCCTCGAAGACCGGCTGCTGCGCGAGCTGATGGAGCGCGATCCGCTCACCGGCCTGAAGAACCGCCGCAGCTTCGATGACCACCTGCAGCGGATCTGGCTGCAGGCACAGCGCGATGATCGCGCGATGGCCGTCCTCATGATGGATGCGGACGACTTCAAGTCGTACAACGACACCTATGGCCACCAGGCCGGCGATGAGGTGCTGCGCCGGATCAGCGCGGTACTGCGGGAGTTCGGCCGCCGCCCGCTGGACCTTGCCGCCCGCTATGGCGGCGAGGAATTCGCGCTGATCATGAACGACGTGACGGCCGAACACGCGGGCAAGGTGGCCGGGCAGCTGCGCGCGGCGGTGGCGGGGCTGGGTATTCCCCATGCCACCGCCCGGGCTGGCACTGTCGTGACGCTCAGCATCGGCGTGGCCGTTGGCCGACCGGTACTGGGCCGCACTCCGCAGGGGCTGCTGCAGCTGGCCGACGAGGCGCTTTATGAAGCGAAGGCGGCAGGCCGGAACCGCGTCGTGATCAAGGGGCAGGAAGCCTACAATACGCTCGACAGCGGCGTGTTCCACGCGCCGCAGGACCTGCGCCGGTACGCGGCTGGCTGAAGTCGCGAGGCTGGAAAGACGGCGGACTCTTGCCTCCGTCCTGCCCGCGGACGATCATTGCCAGCGGGAAGTTCGCAGGGATGCTGGCACCATGTCGAAACCACCCTCCCGACCGATGCACCGGCCGCTTGCCGCGACCGCAGCACTATTGATCTGCGCGATTGCGGCGCCTGCCGCTGAACCCCGCGGCCCACAGTCCGCATCGCCCGGCGCGCAGGCCCTTGACGAGGTGGTCGTGCAGGGCCGGCGCATCGAACTCGCGCAGCTGCGCGACGAGATGATCCGGCTCGAAGACCGTTTCTACGCGCGCTACAACGAGCTGAACACCCGCGACATCTTCGACATCCACTGCGCCGACGAAGCGCGCACCGGCACGCGCCTGGAGCGACGCTATTGCCGTGCAGAATTCGAGATCCGCGCCTACCAGCAGGAAGGCATCGAACACTACTGGTCGCTGTTCCGGGTCGTGGGCGGCGACTCGAAAACCCGCGAGCCGGTGGCCGAGTGGATTCCGCCGGCTCCGCCCGGCCTCCAGATCGAACGTCGCCGCACGGATTTCCGCCGCACGATGGAACGCGTCACACGCGACAATCCAGAGCTTGTGGATCTGCTGCAGCAACGGGCGCAGCTCGCGGAGCGATACCAGAAGCTGCTCCGCGGCGAGGCTCGATAACTGCATTTCCGCAGGCGACCTCGGCGCTGCAAAAAGGGACCGGGATCTGCGTGACGCGCTGGCGTGGTCGCAATCCCCATACATCCCCCCGCGGCAGCCGGCTCCGGTACACTCGCCGCTCCGATGAGTACGACCGCAGAAGCCGCCCTGAAGGCGGCGCTCGAGATCCGTTATACCCAGGTAGGTCTGCTGCAGATGAAACTGCGCACCACCGATCCGGGCACGATTCTCGATGAGCTGACCGGCAAGCTGGCCACCGCGCCGCAGTTCTTCCAGCAGACGGCGATCTGCCTCGACCTGCGCGAGCTCAACGCCGAGCCGGGCAAGGCTGAGCTGCTGGCCGTCATCGATGCGGTCCGCCGCGGCGGCATGCGGGTGATCGGCCTCGCCGAAGGACCGGCCAGCGTGACGCTGGGCGACGCGGTCGGACTTCCGGTCATTGCCGGGTTCCGCTCACAGGCGGCGCCGCAGCGGCCCGCCGCCGCTCCCGCGGCAGCCGCACCCGCGGCGCCCTCGCCCGCAGCCGCTCCCGCGCCGCCCGCCCAATCCCTGCCGGCGCTGATCCACACCCAGCCGGTGCGCTCCGGCCAGCGCCTGTATGCGCGCGACCGCGACCTGATCATCACCGCCACGGTGGGTGCCGGCGCCGAAGTGATGGCCGATGGCTGCGTGCACATCTATGGAGCGCTGCGCGGCCGGGCCATGGCCGGGGTGCGTGGCGACACCGGCGCCCGACTGTTCGTGCGCGAGTTCCGTGCCGAACTGGTGGCGGTGGCCGGCGTGTTCCGTATCTTCGAGCAGATGCCCGCGGAGCTGGCCGGCCAGCCGGTGCAGGCCCTGCTGGCAGACGACGAGCTGCGCCTCGTCCGCCTCGACTGATCCCTCGAATTCCTCCTCCTCCAACATCCAACGGAAGAAACCCAACAGTGACCGAAATCATCGTCGTGACTTCAGGCAAGGGAGGCGTCGGCAAGACGACCACCTCGGCCAGCCTGTCCAGCGGGCTGGCACGCAAGGGCAAGAAGGTGGCCGTGATCGACTTCGACATCGGCCTGCGCAACCTGGACCTCATCATGGGCTGCGAGCGGCGGGTCGTGTATGACTTCGTCAACGTGATCCAGGGCGATTGCACGCTGAAGCAGGCGCTGATCAAGGACAAGCGGCAGGAAACGCTGTACATCCTGGCCGCCTCGCAGACGCGCGACAAGGACGCATTGACGCTCGAAGGCGTGCGCAAGGTGCTCGACGAGCTGATTGCCGAGGGCTTCGACTACATCATCTGTGACTCGCCGGCCGGCATCGAGAAGGGCGCGCACCTGGCGATGTATTACGCCGACCACGCGGTGGTGGTGGTGAATCCGGAAGTCTCCTCGGTGCGCGATTCAGACCGCATCCTGGGACTGCTGGCCAGCAAGACCGAGCGCGCCGAGAAAGGCGAAGGCGGCGTCAAGGAGCACCTGCTGCTCACCCGCTACAGCCCGCGGCGCGTCGCCGCCGGCGAGATGCTGAGCGTTGCCGACGTCAAGGAGATCCTGGGGCTGGACGTGATCGGCGTCATCCCGGAATCCGTCGAGGTGCTGTCGGCCTCGAACGCCGGCACGCCGGTGATCCTGAACGAAGGCACGGATGTCTCGCAGGCCTATGGAGATGCGGTCGAGCGCCTGCTGGGTGCCGAACTGCCACTGCGCTTCGTGGAAGAACCAAAGAAAGGATTCTTCGCACGTGTATTCGGAGGTTGAACATGGGACTTCTGGATCTGTTCCGACGCAGCCCGCCATCGGCCAGCGTCGCAAAGGAAAGGCTGCGCATCATCGTCGCGCAGGAACGCAGCACCCGCGGTGCACCGGACTACCTGCCGCTGCTGCGGCGTGAACTGCTGGAAGTGATCCGCAAGTACGTGAATGTGGAGCCGGACGCGGTGAAGGTGAACGTCGAGCGGGAGGAAGGGCACGAGGTGCTCGAGCTTTCGGTATCGCTGCCGGGCAAGGCGGGCTGAACTGGACTGGAGCGTGAGCCCGCCACGGCGCGGGCCACGCTCAACGCGGCGGGCCTGAAGGGATCAGATCCGCCCCTGCTTCCCCGCTGTGGTCCGGAATCGTCCAGCGATACACGACGGCGCCACCGGCGCGCTGCGTGTCCTCCGGCTCCCAGTCGCCCATGTCCCAGGCATGGCTGATGACGCGTGCACCGGGCCTCAGTTCGGCGAGCAGACGGGGACGCAGGCGCAGGTTGACCTGCGGCAGCAGGTACATCATCACCACGTCCGCATCGGCCAGCGGGGTGTCGAACAGGTCGCGCACCTCGAAGGTGACACGATCGGCGACTCCCGCCCGGCGTGCATTGGCCTCGGCCCGGCGGATCATCACCGGGTCGATGTCCACCCCGAGTCCGCGCGCGCCGCGGTCGCGTGCGGCGGCGATCAGGATGCGGCCATCACCGGTGCCGAGGTCGATCACGTAGTCATCCGGCCCGACATCCCCCATCCGGAGCATCAGTCCGATGGTCTCGGGACGGGTGGTGACATAGGGGACATCGAGCTTCGGCTCGGAACCGAACAGGGTGTCCAGCGAGCAGCTTGCGCGGGCAGGCGAGGCACAGCGCAGCCCCACGCCGATGGCGCCCAGCACCAGCAACGCGCCCAGCGCGGCGAAAATGCGGATGCGGATGGTGGAAGAGCCCGGTGGAGACATGATCTCCCCACCCTATCACGCGGCATGAATCCTGCGGAGCGCGGCCGGGGCCGATGCACCGCAGGCTTCATGGCATTGCCCGCGCGCCGCGCGGAAGCTTCACGGACAATCTCTTCCATCAGGTGGACATCAGTCGCCGGGGTGACCTGATCCGGATCTTCTTCGACGGAAGCGAATACCTGACGGTCAGCGACTCGACCTTCACCACGGGCGCCGCCGGCGTCGGCAGCTACAACGATGCAGTGAGCTTCGATGACATCGCCATACAGGAAAGGATAGGTGCGGTCGGCGTAAGTCAGATCGCCCGGCTGACTGGACCGCCGTCGGGGATACCATTACCACGCACTACACCCCGGACCGTCGCAGCCCTGATGCGGACAGGCCGACGCCGCTATTCTCGCGGCGCTTGCGCATCCAGCAGGTTCTCGGAGCCGATCCCGGGATCCCGGTCGATCAGTTCGTCGAGTTGCGGGTGCGCGCGGGTGTCCGGCGTCGGACAGGGATCCCGAGGTGCACGTGATCCCGATGCAGGCGCCGCCGGCTGTGCGAGCTGCGCCGTGACCGATTGTGCACCGGGCAGCTGGATCCGGTAGATCGGCTCGGGCAGGTCAAGCCCGGCTGCCTCCAGCGCGAGCTTGACGTTGCGGATCCCTTCGCTGCGAATCATCCAGAAGTCGCTGACCCGCTGGTCCATCCACGCCCAATAGCGGATCTGCACGCTGGAATCTCCCAGCGAGACGAGGAATGCGGCCGGTGGAGGGGTGGAAAGCACACCATCGATCTCCGTCAGACGCTCACATCCGAGCTGGCAGGCCAGCAGGAGGTCTTCGTGCACCCCGACGCCGATGTCGAACTCGAATCGACGCTGTGGATTGCGCGTGTAGTTGAGGATCACGGCCCGGAAGACCTTTGCATTGGGCACCCTCAGATGATTTCCCGCAGGGGTCATCAGGATGGTGGCGCGCGATGTGAGCGCAATGACCGTGCCCACTGCGCCGTCGATCTCGACCACGTCGCGCGGTGCAAAGGGTTGGCGCAGGCTCATCAACAACCCGGCCAGGTAGTTTTCAAGCGTGTCCTTGAAGGCGAATCCGATGACGATGCCCAGGATTCCGGCTGTGCCCAGCAGCGCCCCGACCACGGCGGTCGCATTGAGGAGATCCAGTGCCAGGGCAATCGCCAGCGCGGTGATCAGCCAGCGGGTCGAGGTCTCCAGAACGCCGCTGAGCAGCGGATTGCGGCGCCCCAGGCGGCGTACCACTCTTCCGCGCGAGATCCATCGGCCGATGAGCCAGCCGGTCGCGATCACGAGGATCGCCAGCATCAGCAATGGCAGTGCGGCTGCCAGTTCCAGAAACGTTTCAACCAGGCGCGCCGTGATGACATCAAGATCGAAGGCTTCCATCCGCTTCCGTCAGCTGCGCAGGAGCCCTGATACTACGGCAGCCGGCGCAGGGTCGCGGCCTTATCCTCGCAGGCGCCCATTGATGCGCCGCTTCCTACCCCACAATGGGCAATTCGTGACTGGCTGGATAATGCCTCAGGGGGTGACATGTATCCTCCCACCCCGGATTTGCATCGGAACCCCAGGACATGAGGCTGCGGCTGCTGCAGGCATGGAACCAGATCCTGTCGAGCTTCTGGTTCGTCCCCGCGGTGATGGTCGTCAGCGCCACCGCGCTGGCCTCGCTGATGATCTACCTCGATGGTCACCTCGAACTGAGACTCGCCGAAGCCCATCCCCGCCTCTTCGGTGCCAACGCCAATGGCGCCCGCGGCATCCTCTCGGCGATCGCCGGGTCGATGATCACCGTTGCCGGCGTGACTTTCTCGGTCACCATCGTGGCGCTGTCACTCGCGTCCAACCAGTACTCGCCACGAATCCTGCGAAATTTCATGCGCGATCGGGGCAACCAGGTCGTGCTGGGGATGTTTGTCAGCGTGTTCGTCTACTGCGTGCTGGTACTGCGCACGATCCGTGGCGGCGAGGACGCCATCGTGCCCTCGTATGCACTCTCCGGCGGCATGGTGCTGGGCCTGGCCGCCATCGGCTTCCTGATCTATTTCATCCATCATATCTCTGCCTCCATCCAGGCATCGACGATCATTGCCAACGTGCACCGCGAGACACTCGAGGCCATCGAGGCTTTCGTCAAACGCCACGCGCACGCGGAACCGGCACCGCCCGGCACCTGCGGCCCCGACCCCGATGAGCCGTGCGCAGAAGTGGCTTCCGACTCGACCGGCTATGTACAGGACGTGGACGAGCAGGCGCTGATGAAGTGGGCTGTCGAGCGGGATGTGGTAGTCGTCATGGTCGGGGGAGCTGGCGACTTCGTCGTTCGCGGGGAGCCAATCCTGCGAATCCATGGCATCCGGCGGCTGGATTCTGAGTCATGCAGCCTGCTCTGCCGGTGCTACAGCATCTCGCAGGACCGGACCATCGAACAGGATCCGGCCTACGGTCTGCGCCAGATCGTGGACATCGCGCTGAAGGCCCTGTCGCCGGGCATCAACGACAGCACCACCGCGACAAGCTGCCTCGACTATCTGGGCGCCATCGCATTGCGGATGCTGGGCGAAAGATTCCCGCCAGATCTGGCCTGCCTGCACGGCCGACTGCGTCTGGTGGCGCGCCGGGCTTCCATTGAAAGCCTTCTCGACCTGTCATTCAGCGAGATCCGGCAACATGCCGGTTCGAACGTGGCAGTACACGTGGCATTGTTGCGCACCGTGGCGATGCTGGCTCGCGCACCTGCAGCGAGCCAGCACTTGCCGTTGCTATGGCGCCATGCTTGCGCGATCGCCCAGGGGGCCTCTGCGCACTTCACCACCGACGCAGACCGGAAGAGCTTCAATGCGTTGCTTGCACTTGCCGGCTCGCTGATGCACCAGGACGAAGGCCCGTATCGCCTGCGGGCGGCTTGATCCGTCGGTTGGAAGATCATGTTCCAGCCGGCCGCTTCTGCTGTCAGCCTGCGGCAGTGTCATTCGTGGCGGCCGTCACACGTTCCGCCCCGCGCCCTCATGCCCGCGGCGCCAGGTTCTGCAGCAACTGCCCGATTTCTGTCGGGAACGGAAACACGATGGTGGAGTTGTTCTGCGAGCCGATCGTGGTCAGGGTGCCCAGGTATCGCAACTGCATCGCCTCGGGAACCTCTCCCAGGATGCGCGCCGCCTCGAGCAGCTTGCGCGCGGCCTGCTCCTCGCCCTCGGCATTGATGATCTTCGCGCGCCGCTCGCGTTCGGCCTCTGCCTGGCGCGCCATCACCCGCACCATGCTCTCTCCCAGGTCGATGTGCTTGAGCTCGACATTGGCGACCTTGATGCCCCAGGCGTCGGTCTGCCGGTCGAGGATGTCCTGGATGTCGTTGTTCAGCTTGTCCCGCTCGCTCAGCAGTTCGTCCAGCTCGTGCTTGCCCAGCACCGAGCGCAGCGTGGTCTGCGCCAGCTCGCTGGTGGCCTGGCCATAGTTCTGCACCTGGATCACGGCCTTGTCGGCATCGACGACACGATAGTAGATGACGGCATTGACCTTGACCGACACGTTGTCGCGCGAGATCACGTCCTGGCTGGGCACATCGAGCACGCTGACCCGCAGGTCGACCCGCACCATCTGCTGGATGTAGGGGATCAGCAGCACCAGCCCGGGTCCCTTGACGCCCGTGAAGCGCCCGAGCGTGAATACCACGCCGCGCTCGTACTCGCGCAGCACCCGCAGTGCCATGCCAAGCAGCACGAAGACCAGGACCAGCAATGGGCCGTAGAACGCGAAGTTGGGAATCATGTGTCGCTCCTGCTTGGTATATCCGGATCGATGGATTGCACGTGCAGCTGCAGGCCTTGCACCGAGGTGATGCGCACCGCCTGCCCCGGTGTCAACGCGGCAGGGCCGCGGGCCAGCCAGCGTTCGCCCGCGGCGAACACCCGCCCCTTCCCCTGCTGCCACTCCAGTACTTCGGCGATGTCGCCCAGCAATGCCTGCCCGCCGGTCACGACCCGCAACCGGCGTGACCTCAGGGCCATGCGCACGATCAGCAACGTGAGCGCCAGGCTCGCCAGCGCCACACCCGCCACCAGCGCCATCGACAGCCGGTAGCCCGGCGAGGTTTCATCGAACAGCAGCGTCGCGCCGAACACGAACGCAACCGCGCCGCCGAGCCCGAGCACGCCGAACGATGGCGAAAACGCCTCGGCCACCATCAGTGCGACACCGAGCAGCACCAGCAGCACGCCCACATAGTTCACCGGCAGCGCCGACAGTGCGTACAGCCCGAGCAGCAGGCTGATGGCGCCGATGGTGCCGGGCACCAGTGCGCCGGGATTCATGAATTCGAAGATGAGTCCATAGATGCCCACCATCAGCAGGATCAGCGCCAGGTTGGGATTGGTGATCACGCCCAGCATGCGCGCGCGCCAGTCCGGATCATGCTGCAGGATCTGCAGGTCGGCCGTATCCAGCGTCAGCCGGGCCTCACCCATGCGCACCTCGCGCCCATGCGCCTGCTGCAGCAGGTCCTGCACGCTGGTGGCCAGATAGTCGATGACACCGGCCTGCAGGGCCGCTTCGGAAGACAGGCTGGCTGCATCGCGCACCGCGGCCTCGGCCCATTCCTGGTTGCGTCCATGCAAGGCCGCCAGCGCGCGGATGTAGGCGATGGCATCGTTCAGCGCCTTGGCTTCGCTCGCGCTGCCACCGCGGCTGGCGGCGTCCCCGGATCCGGATCCGTCACCACTGGAATCCGCAGGTTCGCTGCCACCGGGCAGCAGTCCACCGCCGCCGATCTGCACCGGCGTGGCCGCCCCGAGGTTGGTCCCCGGGGCCATTGCCGACACGTGGCTGGCATACAGGATGTAGGTGCCGGCACTGGCGGCGCGTGCACCGCCGGGCCCGACATAGCTGAGCACCGGAACCGGCGAGGACAGGATGTCGCGGATGATCTCGCGCATCGAGGTATCGAGTCCGCCGGGCGTATCCATCTGCAGGATCACGGCGCTGGCACCAGCCTCGCGCGCCTGTTGCAGTCCGCGGCGGAAGTAGTCGGCGCTGGCCGGTCCGATGGCGCCGTCGATGGTCAGCAGCCATGCCGATCGTCCGGCGTCCGGAGCACTGGCGCCGGCGGCGACACCGGCCAGCGAAGCCAGCCCGCCGAGGGCGACCAGGGCCAGCCATGACAGGCGCAAGAGCATGCGGTGCATCCTCATGGTCCGATAGTAGGCCCTGGAGCTGCGAACGCCTATCCCGCCGGTGCATCAGATTTCGCTGGCGCCGGCCATGGAAGGCCGGCATCCCCCGGATCGTTGACGGTTCCGGCCTCCGTGTTGAGCTGGTAAGGTCGAAGCGTTCTCGGCCAGTGCAGGTTGCGCATGAATCCGGGCGTGGAATGTGTGTGGTCCGTGGGCGCGCTGCTGGGTGAGGGACCTGTGTGGCTGGGCGAAAGCGCCGGGTTGTGGTTCGTCGACATCAAGGGCTGCCGCATCCACTGTTTCCGCGAAGACGGCACACGCCGGAGCTTCCAGACACCCGAGTTCGCGGCCTTCATTTTCCCGGACGCACGCGGCGGCTTCATCTGTGGACTGAAATCCGGCCTGTTTCGCTTCGATAGCGACAACGGCCGGTTCAGCGCCTTGCAGGCGGTGGATGCCGGCGATCCCGACAACCGGCTCAACGATGGCTGCGTCGATGCCACCGGACGCCTGTGGTTCGGCACGATGGACAATGGCGAGCGCAACGCCAGCGGATCGCTGTATCGCTACGACGGCAGCACGCTGGTCCGCATGGATGACGGATACATCATTCCGAATGGACCTGCGATCAGCCCTGATGGACGTACGCTCTATCAGGTCGACACCACCAACCGGCAGGTGCTGGCGTTCGACATCGTTGCGGACGGCGGCCTGGAGAACAAACGTCTGCTCTTCGGGGTTTCCGAGCCCGATGCGTATCCGGACGGACCCACGGTCGACTGTGAGGGGAATATCTGGCTGGGACTGTTTGGCGGCTGGGGCGTGGGCTGCTATTCACCGCAGGGACAATTGCTGCGTACCGTGCAGTTGCCGGTTTCCCAGTGCACCAAGGTGGCCTTCGGCGGGCCGGACCTCAGGACGCTGTACATCACCACGGCAAGCAGCGGGCTTTCCGGTGACGAGCGCGCCCGGCAGCCGCTGGCCGGTGGCCTGTTCCGCCTGAGGGTGGACACCCCTGGCATGCCCCAGAACGTATTCGGTGCGGCGCGCGGCTGACGCAGCGCCTGCGTGACTCGTGCAGGCGCTGCAGCCGCCACGGGCGTCAGAAGATCAGGTTCAGCACACCTGTCACGACCAGCAGGCCGATGACGAAGATGATCCCGACGATCCATCCGATGATCTTCAGCATGTCTTCTCTCCTCGTACCCGCATCTGGCGCGGGCGATGCGCTCACCTGGGTGACGGGGTCGATGCCGCAGACGGCGATGGTGAGGACGGTTGCCCGGAACCCGTCGGGTTGGAGATGATGATCTCCACCCGCCGGTTCTGCTGCCTGCCGGCCGCCGTGTCATTCGTGGCCACCGGCACGCTTTCGCCCTTGCCCACCGCGACAATGCGGGATGCATCGATGCCGCGCGACAGCAGTTCGCTGCGCACCGCATTGGCGCGATTCTCCGAAAGCGTCTGGTTGAAGGCTTCCTCGCCGACACTGTCGGTGTGACCTTCGATGGTCACGGACCGGCCTGGCGTCTGCCCCAGGAACTCGGCCAGGCGGCGGATGCTGCCCATTGCGCCCGGCTTCAGGGTGGCCTTGCCGGTATCGAACAGCACGTCACCCAGCGTCAGCACCAGGCCTCGATCAGTCTGCCGCGCCTCCAGTTCACGAAGCTGTTCCTGCAGCAATGCTGCCTCGCGCCGCGCCTGCTCGGCAGTCTGTTCCGCCTGCTGGCGTGCCGCCTGCGCTTCCTGCGCCTGCACCGCGGCCTGTTGCTCCCGTGCAGCCGCTTCGCGCTCACGCGCCTGCGACAGCACACGCTGCCGCTCCGCCTCGGCGCTTTGCATCGCGACTTCAGCCTGCCGGCGCTGGATCTGCTGCTGCGCGATCTCGGCATTGCGACGCGCCAGGTATGCCGCGTCGCGGACGGCATCGGTCGACCCGCCATCATCGGCAATCCTTTCGGCGCGACGCAGCGCATCGTTCGCCGCGGAGACTTCATCGGCGGCATAGCGCCCTGCATCCGGAGCAGATTCAACCTGGCGGACCAGCGTGCGAGCCTGCTCCAGTTCCGGGATCAGGTCAGGCGTCGACTGGCAGCCGACCAGGACCGCGGCGAATGCCGCGACCAACAGGATCTTCTCGATCCGGCTCCTGTATTGCGGTTTCATGGCGTGCTCCCGGCCTGGTTGGCAGGTGACGTACTGCTGCGATTCGCCTCGTTGCGCAGGGTTTCCACTCCCTGCTGGACCTCGCGCGCCGCCTGCTGCTGACGTTCCGCCTGCGCCTTTGCCAGGGCGAACCTGGCGTCCACCTCCGCCTGCTGCGCCAGGCGCAATGCGGTCCGGTCGCCGGATTCACTTTCCTTCTCATAGGCGGTGCGCGCATCGGCATACTTGTTGCGCGCCTGCTGGAACTCGGCGAGGGCGTATTCGCTGGCATTGCTGCCCTGCGCCTGCTGCAGTACGGCCTCCGTGCGCGCCATCTGCTCGGTCACTTCTGTCGATCGCTGGTACGCGCATGCCTGCAGCAAAAGCAGCGGCAGCACGCCAACCACGGAAACACGCATGACGTTCATGCTTCTCTCCTCGTGACGGGCGGGTCGCTTCGCAACCCCATGTCATCGAACGGTGACGGATCGGCGTCCGTCGAACCATGCGGGGAGACCGCGTGCGGCAGTGAGACTCATCCCTCGGCTGCAACCGACACGCGGATACGTCGGTGTCCCACAGATGGTCTGCCGGCCAGCCGGCGCAGGGAGCGCGGACCCGCAGACGGGGCCGCGGGCCGATCTGGATCAACCTCCCTCGTGGATGTCGCGCTGCGGCGCCGGAGCATCCCTCACCCGACTTGAAGGACGCTCGTACTGACGACGGCCGCAGACCCCGGAGGGCCCAGGCTACTCCCCATTGGACGCGCCGATCAGAGCGATCGGCGCAGGGTCGGTCAATCCTCAGGGGGTGGGCAGGAATGCCTCGGCGCAGGACTTCAGGACTCCCGCCCAGGCGCGGAACTCGGCATTTCCAGTCACGAAGGGATGTGGCTCGCCGGCCTTGCGCGCCGCCAGCAGCGGCAACTTCAGCAGCGTGCCATCCGCGACCACGTGGTTGCTGAGCGGCACGTCGACGCGCGGATCGAGCGACACGAATCGATCGACCGCGGCCGCATAGGTGCGGATGCCCTCGGGGTCGAGGTGCCCGGCACCATCACCGCCCCAGTAACCCACCCAGTGACGCTGTGCCCCATCGCGCACCTCGAAGATCGGCGAGACCGTGCCTGGCGTATGCCCGGGCGTGATGACGATGCGCACCGCAGCCTCACCCAGACGCACGATGTCGCCATCCTTCACCACGATGTCGCGCTCGGGGAAAGGCGCCGGCGTGCCTCGTTGCGGCCAGGTCACCATGTGCTCCCAGTCGGCTTCGGACATCACGATGCGCGCGCCATAGGTGGATTGCAGGTGCTTCGCGCCACCGAAGTGGTCGTTGTGTCCGTGCGAGACAATGACCTGGCGGATGTCTTCTGGCTTGAGCCCAACCTTGCGCAGGCCAGCGACGATGGTGCCTTCGACATTGTGCTGGAAGCCGGCATCCAGAAGGATGATGCCTTCGGAGGTCGTCAGGGCCCAGGCCGACGTGCTGCGATCGCCGACGAAGTACAGATTGTCGAAGACGCGCGCCGGTTCGACCGGTGATGCCTCAGGCGCGGGAGTCGCGGCGGTGGCGGCAGGCTTCGGGCAGAACGCGTCGCGGATGCTCGCATGCACCGCCTGTTCGAGCGAAGGTGTGGCGGTGAAGGCGAGCGCAGGTCCGGCGAGCATCACCACAGCCAGAAGGCGGCGGATCGGGCCACAGGTGCTGGCCGCTGTACGACCACCGCAGCTGGCAGCGGTGGACCGCACAGGCATCGCGAACGATTGAGTTTCCATGGTGTGACTCCTTGACTTGGCTTACATCTTCGCCCGATCCCCGCCTGGACCGCAACGCGGCGGGAGCGGAAACGAAGCCGAGATCCATGGCGCGCGTCGATTCGGACCGCCTGTCTGCGGCGGATCTAGCGGCACTCAGCCTCGAAGCGGAGCAGGCCGGCGTGATGGGCTCGATGCCGGTTCCGATTTCCACGCCCCGGATGCAGATCCCCCCAGGAAGACCTCCAACAATGTTCCGCGCCGTGCGCTGCGCATTCGACTTCGGCTACAAGACCATCCGGGTTTTACGGCGCGCGCTGCGGGTTCCCCGGTTTGTCCATTTGCGCCTTCATGTCCATGATCCGCAGCTGCGACTCCGCCAATATTCTGTCCATGCCGTCGCCATTGAGGGCGATGCCTTCGAGGGCCGCGTGCGCCTTGGGATTGCCTGCGTAACGGCCAATCAGGCTGTGCGCGGTGTGGCGTAGTCCCATGACCGATACGCCTTCCAGACCGCGCGCGAAATTTTCCGCACGCAGCGCGTCCGCAACCTCGATGAGCATATCGAGCGCGGCAGGGGTCTCCATGGCGCCGGCTGCAAACAAGGCCTTTGTGGCAATCTCGCTGGCCGTACGATCCGGCGCGATCTTGATGAGCAGCGCGCCCAGCTCGCGCAGCTGCTGCTCCTCCAGGACCATCTTCGTTCGCGGACTCGTGCCCAGCGTGGCTGCCTCACCGGGTGCCATGTCGGCAATCGGCTGCAGGCGCTGCGTGATCGACAAGGCGGGATTCCCCAGTGCCGCGACGACGTACTCGCGCCACTGCGAGTCGTCGGCTCCGCGCATGGCCGCCATGCGTACGGTCTGCTGGTCGTTGCCATGTGCCGCCGCGGCCAGCGCCGCCTGCACCCGGGGATCGTCGCCATAGGTTTCGGTGAGGATCTTCACCAGCTGCAGACGGGTCTCCGTCTGCGGAGCTTCATCCAGGCCCCGGACCAGGTAGGGCACCAGTTCAGGACTGCCGGTAAGTGCCAGCGCGTCCCAGATCACCCCGCGATTGTATGAATTCGTACCCTCCCAGACGAAGGCAAACTCAGCCCCGGCACGGATCACGTCCTGGCTGATGTGGGAGAACCCCCCGCGACGCTCGGCGTACAACAGCAACGCACCCAGCGCCTGCAGGCGCCCGGCTTGTCGCTCGGACGGATTGCGCAGCGTGGCCAACTGCTCCGCCTCGAAGGCGGCATCCAGCGGGAACACTTTCACCCGCAGGTTCCTGACCAGCTGATGAGCTGCGGATTCAAGCCGATCCGGCACAAAGCCGTCGTAGATAATCGCCCCTGTCGGAGCACCCTGACCCAGCATCAATTGCAGGCCCGTGTTTCCATTGCGCATGGGACCCACCTGATTCTGGATATCGGCAAGCTGCCGCTTGAGCCTGCTGCGTTCCCGGTCCTCGGGGCTCATGCCGGCTTCGGCCGCTATGGCGGCCTGGGTGGCGGCGAACTCAGCGGATTTTCCGACCTCAAGTCGCACCGAGCGCGAGAGTGGCGCTGCCTCGGAACTCGCATAGGTCATCCGCAATTCATACTCCGCCACCGTGGCGCCTGGAACGGGTGGCGAATCCACCAGCACCAGGTTGGGTACGTCCTGCAGCAATGCCATTACACGCTCGCGGAAGCGCGCGGCCAGGGCATCGCCTTGCGGATCGATGCTCTCGACCTGCAGCGGCCGCACGGTGACCGTGAACGTGCCGGGCGGGTTTGCCACGGGCTGCGGCGTCGTGGGCTCCGGCGCCGCCTGCGGCAAAGGCTGAATCTGTGCGGGTGCCTGTTCCGGCGCCTCGATGAACGGCAGGGGCGCTGCGGCGACCGGAGGGTTTGCCACCGGAGTTCCATGGCGCCAGGTCAGCAGCGCGGCCGCCGCCGCCATGACCAGCAGACTGCTGTACAGCATTGCGCGGCGACGCACGAGCAGTCGCGCGGCACCCGCTGCAACAAGTTGACGGCATTGCGCCACAAACCCGGTCGGTACTCCCATGGCTGGCGTCATGACGATCCTCTCCTGTACGCGCCACTCGGCGGCGCAATCGGCACATTGGGACAGATGGGCATGCAGCTCGCGGCGCTTCGCGGGCGGCACGCTGCGGATATCGCCGTCATCAAGCAGCGAAATGAGTTCCTGGCAGTTCATGGGTTGCTCCCGGCGCGGACCTGGGTCCATGCGTCGCGGTCAGTGAGGCAACGCGCCAGGCTGCGGCGCGCGCGATGCAGTCTTCCCCGCAATACCTCGCGGTCAATGCCGGTGACCGCCTCGATCTCGGCGAGGTCATGGCCTTCGGCACGCAGCGTCAGCAGCGTGCGTTGCACGGGTTCCAGTTGCAGGAAGGCACGCACGAAGGCGCGCTCATCATCGGCCTGTTCCTGCAACTGCTCCGGGCCGGGCTGGTCGCTGGCCAGCGGCGCGTCGTCCGCCATATCCTCCAGCGCCACCAGCGGATTGCGCCGATGCCGGCGTGCCTGGTCGATGAACCGGTTGTGCAGCACACGCAGCAGCCACCGCACAGGGTGCGTGGAAGCCTCGAGCCCGGCCGGATGCTCACAGGCAGCCATACAGGCGTCCTGCACCAGGTCCTGTGCGTCTTGCGGGTTGCGCGTCAGCCTGTGCGCGACGCGCAGCAGCATCTCCATGTGCGGCGCGACGAGCGTGTCAAACCGGATTGTGCGGGGCTCTGGCATGGGTTCTCATCCCTGACCTGCCCTCAGAACGAACGGGCGGCGCGAATGTTATGGGCGCTGGTCCCGCACCGGATCTTTCCGGCCGGAAATACGCACACATGCAAGAAAAGCCAGGCGTGGACGGCATTGCCAAAGATGGCGGAGCGGACGGAACTCGCACCCGCGACCCCCGGCGTGATTCTTGCCGGGCCGCGCCAGTGCGCAGTCTAGATCAGCTTGAACACATCCACTCGCACAGTACCCGGGCGGTCCTCCGCGAGGCCGGCAGTGCACAGGAAAATCGCTTCGTTGAGCCACTGCCACTTGCCGTTCGGCGCGGTGAATTCCACCGCCGTGCGGAAGTACGCCGTCCCGCCCGTTGCCGGCGGCACGATGATGCCCCTGTTCACCACCTTGATCACGGTGCGGTCGGACATCTCGATCGCATAGGTGGCTTCCAGCTCGGTCACGCCGTCGGAGCGCGTTCGCTGCCAGTCGGCGCCACCCGGGACCACGCGGCCGGCGATGCCTTCGCCGGTCACCTCACCGCCGGTGATCGGAATGGCGCGGATCTGTCCCGTCGCCGTATCCCCCACCGGCATCGCATCGGAAATAGTGGCGAAGATGGTGAATGCGAATTGCGTCGACGGATTGTGGGTCGGCGGTGACGGCACCTTCGCATCGGCCTCGGCTGCGCGCGCACCGCCGACGACGAAGCCGCCCGCCACGACGAGGCTGCCCTGCAACAGTGCGCGACGCAGGGGATCGAGGCCATCGGCGTCCGGAGTCGAAATCTTGTCCTGCTGCATCAGAGCACCTGGTAGTAGTGGATGACGACCTTGTCCGCGTAACGCTCGCCCCAGGAGACGAACAGCGCCTTGTTGAGCCACTCATACGCGCCGGCCGGCGCGTCGAAGCGCGCCAGCGCGCGCATGTAGTACTGGTCCGGCGGCACGACTTCGCCTGCGTTCAGTCGCGCCATCACCGCTGGCGGCCCATGGCGCATGCCCTTGCTGGAAACACGGATGGTCACCCCGTCATGCGTCAGCATGGCGCCGGAAACATCCAGCCGCGCGATGCCATCGGACTGCACCAGCTGCCAGTCATAGGAGCCGGGAATCACCGTGCCGCGCAGCCGCGGCCCCGCGAAGGAACCGGTGCCGATGGGCACACCCTGGTGGAAGCCCGTTGGAATCTGCCCCACCTGCACAGGCCGAAGCACCTGCACCTCGGCGGTCATCAGCCAGTCGAGTCGGATCGGATCAGGCATCGCGGTCTCCGTTCGTGAGGCCGGAAGTATTGCCCGCAATGCCTCGCCGCGCGAGACCCAGGAACGATGGCGCGATACTGGTTGCAAGGTGATTGCACTTCATCCCGCAGCCCGCCGCCGCCCAGCCTGCCGGGCAGGCCACCCGGGCCTTCCAGTCCGTCGTGGGCCGCAACGAGGCACAGACCGCCGGCCGGTCGGGCAACCCGGGATTCATCCGGGCATTTCATCACCGCCCCTGGCTGAACACCAGATGCCGTCCGAAGAACGGCAGCACGTGATCCTGGATGCGGAAAGCCACATGGCTGGTGTGGTCGCCCGGATAGACCTCGAAGGTGCTGGCGATGCCCTGGGCCTGCAGCGCCTCGTGCATGCGGCGCGTATCGGCCACCAGCCCGTCCTTGTCGCCGACATCCAGCGCGATGCCACGGTAATTGCGCACCTTCCACACGTATTGGTCGAGAAAGGCCAGCGGTGCATTGGAGGTCCACTTGGCGATGATCTCCGGGCGCTCCTTGCCTTCCGCGTCGACCGGCAGGTCGATGTACAGCGGGGGCCGGGTGGGATTGGGCGACCACGCCGAAGCCAGTGCCAGCGTCCCCCGCTGGCCAAAGGGCAGGCTGGCCGCGGCCTCGGCGGACGGCAGCGCTTCCAGCTGCTTCACCTGTTCGGCGGTGAGCCCACGCGCGCCCATCGCGGACTGGCAGCAGGGGGCCATCAGGTACAGTGCACCAAACCGCTCGGCCCGGCGGATGCCGATGCGCGAGGCTCCGTAGCCGCCCATCGAATGCCCGACCAGGCCGCGGCTTTCGGGCCGGGCCAGCGTGCGGTAGCGACCATCGATGAAGTCCACCAGTTCATCGGCAATGAAGTTCTCGAAATTGCCGGTGGTGACCGAATTGGAATAGAACGCGCCGTTGTGCTCGTTCTTGCTGTCGGGCAGCACGATGATCATCTCCGGCGTGCCGCTGGCGAACGCGCCTTCGGCGGTCTGCGGCAGGTGGATTTCCTTGATCCACTGTTCGGCTCCGATCGAATAGCCGTGCAACGCATAGACCACCGGATAGCGCCGGCTGGGCTCCCGGTCGTAACCCGGCGGCAGCACGACGATCACATCGCGCTCGGCAGGAGTCTTCAGCAGGTTGCCGGCGATCTGCGCGGAGGGCACCTTGATCCTTTCAAGCCTGGCCTTCGCCGCACCTTGCACCACCGGTGGTGCCAGCGTCTCGACCTGTGCCTGCGCCACGAGCGCAAACCACGACAGCGCGCAGGCGCTGAACCATGCCGTCCACTTCTGCATCTTCATTGCCCACCTCATGGCTTGATCACCAGCACACTCACGGACTTCGGTTCGAGCGTCACCGCCAGCCGGCCCGCGGCAAGCGTCGCCTCAAGGGGCTTCGGGACCACGATCTGCGGCGACTCGAAGGTGTTGATGCTGTCCACCGCCGGACCGGTGATGGTTTCAGCGGTGACCGACGTCCCGGCCACCTCGCCCAGTTCAACCTCGATGCTTGCCGGATGCTGCGGATCGACATTGGTCAGCGCGAGCACCAGGTTGCCCTCGACATCGCGGGCCGCGATGGCATCCAGGCGCGGCAGCGAGATGCCGCCGTGCGTCCACGTTCCGGCATCGAACGAAACCGGCAGGAAAGTGGCGTCCTGGAAAGGCAGGTACAGCCGGAACACATGATAGGTGGGCGTCAGCAGAATTTGCGGCCCATCGGTCAGGATCATCGCCTGCAGCACATTGACCATCTGCGCGATGTTGGCGATGCGCACGCGATCGGCGTGACGCGCGAAGATGTTCAGGTTCAGCGCCGCCAGCACTGCATCGCGCAGGCTGTTCTGCTGGGACAGGAAGCCAGGATTGGTTCCCGGCGCGGGCGCATACCATGCGCCCCATTCATCCACCGCCAGCGCCAGGTTCCTGTCCGGATCGTACCGGTCCATGATGTCGGTGTGCTGCCGGATGAGCCCGTCCATCTTCAGCGTGGCCTGCAGGATCTCGGCATATCCCTGTTCGTCGAAGCCCGTCGCCGCGTGCTTTTCGTCCCAGTCGATGACCGTGTAGTTGTGCAGCGAGATGCCCTCGATGTCCCAGCTCCACTGGCGGTTCTGCCAGGCCTTCATCACCGTTTCGGTCCATTCGGTGAAGCGCGGCTCGCCGCCGCCCGGGCCCACCGCGATTCGCAACATGCGGTTGTCACCCTCCTGCTGGTCGGGGTGATAGTTGCGCGCGAAGCGTGCATGCATCTTCATGTGGTCGACGTAGTACTCCGGCGTCATGTTGCCGCCGCAGTCCCATGATTCATTGCCGATGCCGAGGAACGGCACCAGCCAGGGCTCGGCGCGCCCGTTCGCCGCGCGTTCCTGCGCCAGCGTCGTGGGTTGTGCGCTGGTCATGTACTCCATCCAGTCCGCGCCCTCCTGCACCGTGCCCGAACCCACGTTCAGCGACACGAACGGCGCCGCGCCGATCTGCGCCGCGAAATCCATGAACTCATGTGTGCCGAAGGTGTTCGGCTCGGTCACGCCGCCCCAGTCCGGGTTCAACGTCACGGCGCGCCGCGGGCCAATCCCATGGCGCCAGTGGTAGTAGTCGGCGAAGCAGCCGCCCGGCCAGCGCACGTTTGGCACCTTGATCGCGCGCAGCGCCGCCACCACGTCGTTGCGGATGCCGCGGGTGTTCGGGATGGGCGAGTCGCGCCCCACCCAGACGCCGCCGTAGATGCCATGACCCAGGTGTTCGGCAAACTGGCCGAACAGGTGGCGGCTGATCGTCGCGCCCGGAGAGGATGCGTCGACAGTGACCACCACCGGCGCGGCCGGATCCCGTGCGAGGCGCGTGTCGTCACTGGTTGCCTGGCCAGGTCCCTGGCCGCAGCCCGCCAGCGCCAGCAACAGCAGGCCGCACGTCACCGGAAGTTTCTGCAGCATCATTCCCCGTTTCCTCCTGATTGTTGTTTTCTGGCGGCGTCAATCATTGCGCCGCGTCTGCTTGCTGCCCGGCAAGTGCCGCCTGGCCCTGCGCCAGGAATGCCTGGATGTCGGCCACATCTTCGCGGCTCAGCACGTCGGCGAAGCTGGCCATGCCATTGGGCGCCAGCAGTCCGCCATGCACGATGTTCTCGAACGCGGCATGCGTTGCCGCGGGCATGCGGAACAGGTCCGGATAGGCCGAGAGCCGCGCCTCCCCCTGTCCACCATGGCAGAACACGCAGTAGGTGAAGAAGTGGCCCGCGCCGCGCTGGATGCGCTCCGGCGTGATTCCCTCCAGCTGTGGTGGTGGTGGCGTGGCCTGGGGTTGTCGCGCTGGCGGCAGCGGAGTTTCGCCGCCACCCAGCCTGAACGCGAGCAGACGACCGTAATTCTGGTAACGGTAGGCCGCACTCTCGGCCGGGTACAGCGGCGCCATGGCACCACCGAAGCCGGCCAGCACCGAGATGTACTGCGCGTCGTCGAGCTCATAGCTCACCGGCGCCGCCATGATGCCGGTGCCCACCTCGATCTGCTTCAGCAACTCGCCGGAATCCGCACGCCGCACCATCAGCCTGCCGGACGAGGTGCCATGCACGACGAGGTTGCCAGCCGTGGTGAGCACGCCGCCAACGGCCAGTTCGGCGCTGCCAAGCTCCACGCGCCAGCGCTCCTGCTGCCGCACCGGGTCCCATGCGATCAGGAATTCGCGCGTGGCCGGATCGGGCAGGCCGGGACGCGCGGCAATCACGGCGTCGTATTCGCGCCGCTCCTCCGGGGACATCAGGTCGACGAAGAAGCTGAAGGCGATGTGATGCGCGGAGTTGGTGCGGCCCGGCTTCCATTCGTATTCGCCCGGCTGCGGCCCCATCACCATGCCCGACTCGCGGGCCGGGATGTACACCAGGCCCGTCTGCGGATTGAAGGCCATCGGCGGCCAGTTGTGTCCGCCGGCGCCGGTGGGGAACACCACGGTCGAGCCATGCTGGTAGGTGGCCTCGGGATTGATGGTGGGGCGGCCCTTCGCATCGATGCCGGTGGCCCAGTTGGTGAACACATACGGCTTTGCCGACAGGAACTCACCGGTTTCCCGGTCGAGCACATAGAAATAGCCGTTCTTCGGCGCCTGCATCAGCACCTTGCGCGTGCGACCCTCGACCGGCAGGTCGGCAAGGATCATGTTCTGCGTGGCGGTGTAATCCCACATTTCGCCGGGCGTGGTCTGGTAGTACCAGACCATCTCGCCGGTGGCCGGACGCAGCGCCAGGATGGAAGCGAGGAACAGGTTGTCGCCGCCACCCGGGCTGCGCAGCCAGGGCGCCAGCGGCGAGGCATTGCCGGTGCCCACGTAGAGCAGGTCGAGTTCCGGGTCGTAGTTCATCTCGCCCCAGACGGTGCCCCCCAGGCCCGATGCCCAGTCCGAATCTTCGGACCAGGTGGACAGCGCCAGCTGCATCTCCGGATGCTCCGGCGCAGCCTTCGAAGGATCACCGGGCACCGTGAAGAAACGCCACCGCTGCGCGCCGGATTGAAGGTCATAGGCGGTGATGTAGCCGCGCACGCCGAACTCCGCGCCGCTGTTGCCCACCACGACCACCTGGCCCGCCACCTGCGGCGGACCGGTGATGGTGTAGGAGCGCGTATCGCGATCGATCAGTGTGTCGACCTTCCACAGCTCGCGGCCATCGCGCGCGTCCAGCGCCACGAGGTGACCGTCGAGGGTCGCGACATAGACCTTGCCCTTCCACACCTGCAGGCCGCGGCTGACCACATCGCAGCAGGCCTTGCGGTTGTAGCTGCCATCGACTTCAGGGTCATAGCGCCAGCGCTCCTCGCCGGTGCGCGCATCCACCGCGATGGCCGAGCCCCACGGACCGGAGGCATAGATCACGCCATCGACCACCAGCGGGGTGGCTTCCTGCCCATGCTCCACGCGGCCCCGGCGCGAGCGGAACGGGTATTCCCATGCGAAGCCCAGCGTATCGATGGTGTCGGGATTCATCCGCGCCAGCGGTGAGAAGCGGTCGCCCTGCCAGGTGCGGCCCAGCGCCAGCCACTGTCCGGGCTCCTGGTCGGCGGCCAGCAGGCGCTGGGCATCGACGGCGCCGACTGGTGCCTTGCCACACGCGCAGAGAATGACGGCCAGCCAGACCGCGGCCAGTGCATTTCGCATCCCAGGATCCCCTCCCTCATCTTCCGGTGCGCCGCAGATATAGCACCGCGAGCCCCGACCCTGCACGCCTGGCTCGGGATGATTGCTGGCTTGCCACGGAAGGGCGAACCGGCGAGGCTCTTCCCACACGCGGGCTGACCGCGATCTGGCACTCGGGGGGAATCATGGATCTGGGTATCAGGGGCCGGCGCGCCATCGTCAATGGCGCGAGTGCCGGCATGGGGCGCGCTGCCGCCGAAATGCTGGCCATCGAAGGCGTCGACCTGGTCATCTGCGCACGCGGTCGGGAACGCCTCGAAGAGACGGCCCGGGACCTGCGCCAGCATGGCGTGACGGTGACGGCGGTCGCAGCCGACCACAGCACGGATGAAGGCCGGGCGCGCGTGCTCGCCGCCTGCCCGGATCCGGACATCCTGGTCGCCACCTGTTCGCCGCCGCCGATGACGCCCGATCATCGCGCCATCACACGCGAGCAGTGGCAGGCCAGCCTCGACACCGGCCTGCTCAGCCCCGTGCAGTTCATCGAGGCGGTGCTGCCCGGCATGGTGCAGCGCCGGTGGGGACGCATCGTCAACATCGCCACCATTGCGGCCAAATATCCGCTGGAACTGCGCATCCTCAGCGGCGCACCTCGCGCCGCGCTGGCCAATTATGCCGGCGCGGTGGCGCGGCGGGTGGCCGCCGACAACGTGACACTGAACAACGTGCTGCCCGGCATGTTCCACACCGCGGCGGTCGAGGCGCAGTTCACCGCTGCGGCCGAACGCAACGGCACCAGCTACGAAACCGAGGTTGCCCGCTTTGCCGAGGCCTATCAGATCCCGGCGGGCCGCTTCGGCGATGCGCGTGACATCGGCTCGCTGGTGGCCTGGCTATGCAGCAGTTTCGCCAGCTACATCACCGGCCAGAGCATCGTGGTCGATGGCGCCACCACCCGCTCCACGTTCTAGTCCATGATGACCGACCACCCTTCGCTGCCGGGCACCGGCGAGCGGCTGTACCGGCGCACGCTATGGCGCCTGCTGCTGCCGATCGCCGTGCTGACCTTCATCAATTCGATCGACCGGATGAATGTCAGCTTCGCTGGCCAGCCCATGTCCGCGGACGTGGGCATGTCGCCGACGGTCTTCGGCCTTGGCATCAGCAGCTTCTTCGCCGCCTACCTGCTGTTCCAGTATCCGCATGCGCTGCTGTTGCGCCGCCTGGGCATCCGCCTGTGGCTGCTGCTGTCGATGTGCGTCTGGGGCATCGCCGGCCTGCTGATGGCACGCGTGCAGGATTCCACCGACTTCATGGTCGCGCGCTTCCTGCTCGGCATGGCCGAAGCGGGCTTCGCGCCCGGCATGACCTGGTACATCAGCCAGTGGACGCCGCGTGCCACGCGGGCACGGGCCATGGCCGTGGCACTGTCGGCCGTGCCGTTCTCGCTGGTGGTCGGCGGGCCGCTGTGCGGGTGGCTGCTCGGCATGGACAACCCGCTCGAGCTGCCGGGCTGGCGCTGGATGTTCCTCGTATCGGCACTGCCGAACTTCGTGTTCGCGATCGTCGCGGCCGCCTACTTCGTCGACCGTCCACGCCAGGCGCGCTGGCTGTCGGCCGAGGAAGGCGAACGCCTGGAGGCGCAGATCGCCGCCGAACGCGATGCCGGCTCCGCACCCGGACTCACCTTGGCCGAGGCCGCCAGTGACCGCCGGATCTGGCTGTGCTGTGCGGTCTGGTTCCTGGTGATGACCGGCTCCTATGCACTGGTCTACTGGCTGCCGCAGATCGTGCGCCAGCTGGCACTGGCCCGCAGCGAACTGCTGATCGGCACGCTGAGCGCCCTGCCACAGGCCGGTGTCGTCGCGGGACTGTTCCTGAACGCGCGTCATTCCGATCGCACCGGCGAACGGCTGCGTCATTCCGCCGCCGGCGCATTGCTGGCCGGTGTCGCGCTGGCCGTGGCCGTGTTCCTGCCGGAAGGCGCGGCGGTGCTCGCATTGCTGGTGGTCGCCGGCTTCGGCTTCGGTGCCACGCAAGGCGTGTTCTGGACGGTGCCGCAGGCGCTGGGGATCGGTGGCGGCCATGTGCCGGTGGGCGTGATCGCGGCGATCAGCATGGCAGGCACGGCCGGCGGCATCGTCGGACCAGCCATGCTCGGCTGGCTGCTGGAAGTCAGCGGCAGCCATCTCGCGGGCATCCTGGTGCTGGCCGGCTTCCTGCTGCTTGCGGCGGCCGCACTGTGGCTGTGGCGCTTCCCCCGGCAACTGGAGGTGGGTCATGTCGTCTGAATCCGGCCCCAAGCCCCTGCTGGCTGCGCCGGCGTTGCGCTTTGCATTCCGCATCGTGCTGCACTTCGATGCGGGCCCGCGGCTGCGTTTCGAACCGGTGCACCGTGCGGGCCGGCGCGGCTTCGTCGCCGTGCAGTCAGGCCAGATCGATGGTCCGCGCCTCACCGGCCGCGTGCTGCCGCAGTCGGGTGGGGACTGGCCGCGTTTCTGGCCGGGCGGGCTGGTTGAATTCGAGGCCCACTACCAGCTCGAGGCCAGCGACGGCACGCCGATCTACATCCACAACCAGGGCCTCGCGTGGTCGTCGCCCGAGGTACTGGCGCGCATCGAGGCCGGCCAGCCGGTGACGGCAGACCAGACCTATTGCCGCGTGACGCCACGCTTCGAGGTGCCGCCCGGTCCGCACGAGTGGCTGGCGCGCACCGTGTTCGTCGGCACCGGCGAGCGGCGGGGCACGCGATCGGTCTTCGAGTATTACGAGGTCACATGACGCGTCCCACTGCCCCCCCGACGGCCACACCTGTGCTCAGCGCTGCGGATCGCGTCGAGATCCATGAAGTGCTGGCCCGTTACGCCTGGAGCCTGGACACCGGCGATGCCGAAGGATTCATCGCCTGCTTTGCACCCGATGCGGAGCTGGTCTGGGACGCTTTTGAACAACCTGGCTGCTGGCGCGGCCATGCAGCGCTGCGGCGTTTCATCGACTGGTTCCGCGCGCGCCCGGAATCGGCCGGGCGCCAGCACCATGTGAGCAACCTCATCGTCGAGCCAACGCCGGATGGCGCCCGCGCGCGCGCCTATGTGCTGGTGGCACTGGCCTGTGGTGATGGCCCGCACCGGCTGCATGTGATGGGGCATTACGATGACACCCTGGTGCGCGATGCCCAGGCGTGGAAGCTGTCACGGCGCGTGATCCGCGACTGGCGCGGACCGGTGCTGGCCAACTTTCCCGGCCGGAACGATCCGCCGCGCCCCCGCCCCCCCGTGCTCGACGGGCTGTGGGAAACCGGAGACGGCGGATAGTACTTCAAACGCATTTCTTGCCCGGCCGTGATACGCCATGGTGGGCCCGGTCGGCGCGCATGGGATGACCAGCGTACCGGCCACCCTCAGACCGCGCGCACCCTCGTCCGGGTGGCCGCCACCGGCGTGCCGGCCATGGCGCGAGTGTTGCCCCTGGACCGACTGCAGCAGCAAGGAAAAGTGCTGCACCTGCGTCCATCATCGTCTCCCGATGATTGTCCTTCCATGGAGTAAAGATGCATGCAGCGCGCCGCTGGATGCACCCCCGGGGCAGGATTTCCCGCCTTTCAGGAGGCCGGCGGTTTTGGTGCACAATTACGCATCCTGCCGAACAAGGAAAATTTTCATGAAACCGGTGCGCGATGTCCTGACTGCCTGCATGCTGCTGATGATGGCCACGATGGCGATGGCGATGGCGGCGAAGCCCGCCGATTCCATTCCCGCCGCCGCGCTGGTCCAGCCCGCCGACTGGGCAGCCCGGATCAAGGATGGGTCCGCTGCCGCGACCCTGACGCTGCACGTGGGGTTCAAGACCATGTACGACCAGGCGCACATCCCCGGATCCGAATACGCCGGTCCCGGCAATACCGGCGCCGGCCTGCAGGTCCTGCGTGATCGTGTGGCGGGGCTGACGAAGGATGCGCCCATCCTGATCTATTGCGGGTGCTGCCCGTGGGAGCGGTGCCCGAACATGGCGGGTGCCTATGACGAACTGGTGGAGCTCGGCTTTACCAACGTCAGGGCAATGATCATCCCGGACAACTTCGGCACGGACTGGGTGGAAAAGGGCTACCCGACCGCCAGGACTGAATGATGAAGCTGCGGGCCTCGCTGGTCGTTCTCGCCGGGCTGACGGGGCTGCTCGGCGGAACGGCACACACGATGAACGTCGGTGACCAGGTGCCGGACTTCGTGCGCGCTGACCTCGGTGGCAGTGAAGTGCAGCTGTCCCGCTACCGCGGCAAGCTGGTGGTGCTGAACTTCTGGGCCTCGTGGTGCCCGCCATGTCGCGAAGAGATGCCCGTGTTCTCGAACTGGCAGAAGGAGTTGCAGACCCGGGGGCTGCAGGTCGTCGGCATTTCAATGGACGACGACCGGTCCCAGGTGGCGGAATTCCTGGCGCAGTATCCGGTGTCGTACCCCATCGTGATGGGTGATGCGAAGTTTGCCGGCCAGTTCGGCGGAGTGCTCGGGTTGCCGCTCACCTACCTGATCGACCCGCAGGGGCGGGTGGTGGCGCGTTACCAGGGCAAAGTGGATCTGGCGAAAATGGAAGTGAAGATCAGGGAATTGCTGGATTGAGTCGCCAGATGCGGTGACGTCAGCCCGCGTGCGTGCGTCCTTGCGCCCTGCGCCGCGACAGGTACCAGCACATCAGCCCAAACCCGCTGAAGAACCCGGCGAAATGGAAGAACGGGATGAAGTTCTGCTTCACCACCCAGTAGCCGGTCTCCCAGGTGACGAACACCGCCACGTACAGCCATCTGCGCGACAACGCAGCATGGGCACCGAACATGCCGAAGGCCGCCGCGCTTCCACCGCTGTAGACCCGTTCCAGAGGCCGCTGGAACATCGCGCTGTCCTCGAACAGCGGATGAAAGGCATGCCAGACAAGGCCGCCGAAAATTGCGGCCGCGGCCGAGGTCGCCCAGTACATCGCGATGGCCACACGTGCGCCCAGGCGCCATTCAATGAAGCTGCCGGATCCGCCGACGAAGAGGCAAAGGACCACGATCTGCCCCACGCCGACGTTGATCAGCGGCGTGATGGCCAG
>CAYQJU010000017.1:0-51469 GCA_964417875.1 uncultured Steroidobacteraceae bacterium | reverse complement strand
CGAGGAATTCGGCAGCCCGGGCAACTACGTGATCGGCGCCAACATCGTGGGCTTCCGGCGCGTGGCCGAGGCCATGCTGGCATTCGGCGTGGTGTGACAGGCGGACGCTGGCGTTGTCCTACAGGCGCTGGGGGCCTGCAGGCGGCGCCTTTTGCCGCGCGCTGCGGACAATGGGCCTCTCCTTGAAACAACCGGGGCATGCCCATGACCGACAGGGACCAGCATTCGCACGAAGACCTGAGCGGCGCGCGCGCCACCGAACGGCTGCGCGAGATCGCCAAGGCCGCCGATACGGCAATGTTCATCACGCAGCACGAGGAATTCCCGCTGATGGCCCGGCCGATGGCCGTGCAGGAAGTGGACGAGGAGGGAACCCTGTGGTTCCTGAGCGCCTCCGACAGCGAGAAGAACCTCGACCTGCAGCAGGACCCGCGCGTCACGCTGCTGTTCCAGAACCACGACAAGTATGAATACCTGCAGCTGTCAGGGCGCGCGCGCATCCATCGCGACCGCGCGCTGATCGAGAAGCACTGGACGCGTTTCGCCGAAGCCTGGTTCGACGGCAAGGATGATCCGCGCGTCACGGTGATTGCCGTGCATCCGGACACCGGCCACTACTGGGCCACCGAGAACGGCAAGATCGTGGCCAGTGCGAAGATGCTGCTGGGCGCGATGGGCGCCAATGTGAGTCATCCCGGCGTGGCCGGGGAGCTGCGCATCTGATGCGGCCGCGGCGCGTCTGCGTGACGGCCGCGCGCCATGGCTGCGCTCAGGCGACGGCAGCGTCGGGCCTGAGCGCCGGATAGTCCGTATAGCCGCGTTCCCCGCCGCCATAGAACGTCGCCGGATCCGGCGCGTTCAGCGGCGCTAAATGACGCAGCCGCTGCACCAGATCAGGATTGGCAATGTACGGCACGCCGAACGCCACGGCGCTGGCTCCGGTGTCGATGGCCGAATTCGCGCGCACCAGGTCGTAGCCGCCGTTGACGATCACCGGCCCGCCAAAGGCGTCGCGCAGCGCGGGCGTCAGCGACGCTGCGTCATTTCCCTCGACCAGGTGCAGGAAGGCGACGCCGCGGATTGCGGCGGCAGCACGCGTGAACGTGGCGCCCGGATCCTCATCCTGCATGTCATTCCACGGTGACAGCGGCGAGAAGCGCACGCCGATGCGCTCCGCGCCGATCGCATCGGCCACGGCGTCCACCACCTCGCGCAGCAGCCGCGTGCGATCCCGGCCATAGGCATCGCGGCGCTGGTTGGTGCCGGATCGCAGGAACTCGTCGAGCAGATAGCTGTTGGCCGCATGGATCTCGACGGCATCAGCGCCGGCATCCACCGCACGGCGCGCGGCGCTCGCGAAATCTCGCACGATGCGGCGGATCTCCTGTGTGTCGAGTTCGCGCGGCGTCTCGAAGGGCACTGGCTGGCCGTTCACATCCCGGGCCTGGCCGGTGCGGATGGCGATCGGGCTCGGCGCCACGATCTCGCCGAATACCGAGGAATGTCCGGAGCGGCCAGTGTGGAACAGCTGCGCGGCCACCAGGCCGCCGGCGCGATGCACGGCGGCGAACACCGGTTCCCAGCTGCGCTGCTGTTCCCCGGTCCACAGGCCCGGCGTGGCCGCGTAGCCATGCCCCTGCCGGCTCACGGCAATCGCCTCGGTGATGATCAGGCCCGCGTCCGCGCGCTGCGCGTAGTAGGTAGCCGCCAGCGGAGTCTGGGTGCCGTCGGCCGCGGCGCGGGAACGGGTCATCGGCGCCATCACGACGCGGTTGGGAAGGGTGAGGCGGCCGATCTGCACCGGCGTGAACAGCATCTGATCCATGGGTCGCTCCATCGGGTTGTTTATTGGTATCCTTAGGAAACTATGATGGCCAAAGATACCAGCGCGCAAGTAGGTACCAACCCGTGCCATAGTTCCCGCATGGATACCGCAGACGCGCATTGCCCGATGGCCCGCCTGATCGCGCTGCTCGGCGGTCGCTGGGCCTTTCCCGTGCTCTATCAACTGCTTCGCGCAGAAGGACCGATCCGCTTCGGTCAGTTGCAGCGGGCGGTGGGGCGGGTGACGCAGAAGGAGCTGACCCGCACGCTGCGCAGCTTCGAGGAGCGGGGGCTGGTCGAACGCCAGGTCTATGCCGAGGTCCCGCCGCGGGTGGAATACCGCCTCACGGCGCTGGGGGCGTCGCTGGGTGAGCCGCTGTGTGGCCTTGCACGCTGGGCCGAGGCACATCGCGAGCAGATCGATGCGGTCTGCACGCCGGCGGCGGCACCGCGCCGGCGCGCTGCCGCAGGCACGGCGGCGATGGCCTGAGCCGGACGGAGCCTAATCGAATTCCGTGGGCAGGCCGGGATCGGCGCGGTGCGCGAACATGCGTTCGATCTGCCCCGGCAGCACGCGCCCCAGCGACAGGTCGGCAGGAATCGCATCGCGCGCGAACCACGCCACTTCGGTGGTCTCATGGCTGGTGCGTGATTCCCCGCCCGCCAGTTCGCAGATGAAGAACATCTTCAGGCACGACCACAGGCTTGCATGATGCCCCTGGCGGCTGCGATCCCACGCCGCGGCCAGTTTCACGATGCGCGCCTCGTAGCCACTTTCCTCGCGCACTTCCTTCAGCGTGTTCTCGGCCGGCGTCAGGTTCACATCCGCCCAGCCGCCGGGCAGCGTCCAGCGGCCCTGGTCGGCCGCTTCGCGCACGAACAGCAGCCGGCCGGCAGCATCGAACACCGCGGCGCGGACATCGATCTTCGGCGTGGCATAACCGTCCTCGTTGCGCAGCAGTGCCGCGATGCGCTCCACGGGCGCCTCGATCTGCGCGGCGAGCATTTCGGCGGCAAGATCGCGCAGCATTTCGTAGCGCTCGCGATCATAGGGATCGGTGGCGAAGGTGAGTCCGGCCTGCGCGATGGACTGCATCTGGCGTGACCACTGCAGCCAGCCGGGCTCGTTGTCCGGGCGGCCGCTGTCAGGCATCAGGCGCCAGGCGTGGCCAGAGGCTCTTGAATGATTCGGTGAGGAAATGCGTGGCATCGCCCATGCGCGCGACGTGATCGCGCGCTGGATCGGCCGCCAGCACATCCTTCGGGCCGAAGCCGGCGCGCATCATGCGGGAGAGTTCGCCGGAAAGCTTCGCGAGGATCTCCAGCTCGGCTTCCAGATCGGCGCGTGTGTAGAGTCGCTCGCCATGCGCCGTGATCACGCGGGTGTCCGCATCGCATTGCCCGATCAGCGTGCGATATCCCGCCACGGTGCCGTTGATCCAGCCGCCGGTGACCCAGTCGGGCGTGGGCCAGCCATTGCCGGCGACCACGCCGCCGGTCACGAGCACATTGGCCTTCGCCAGCTTCACATACAGGTCGCCATCGGTGTGAGCCTGCGGCATCACCGCATAACGCAGCGTTTCATCGCCCACCGCCAGCTCGCCATCGCTCCAGGTGGTGCGGTTGGGTTGCGCGGACTTCGGCAGCGGGCGGATCGGCGGTGCATCGAGGTCCGGCCGCACAGTCGTCGAGAGCCACAGGCGCGTGTGTTCATGCGCGATGATGGTGGCGCCTTGCCCGCCCAGCCGGCGGTTCAGGCCGGTGTGCTCTGCATGCCAGTGCGTGTTGATCAGGGTATGGGCGGGCGCATCCCCCGGCTGCCGCGCGGCGAGCTGCAGCACCGCGTCTGCATGCTCTGGCAGGCCGCCATCGATGAACACCAGGCCGCGCGCATCGTGCAGCGCGAGCAGGTTGGCGCCAGCGCCGCGGATCCACAGCACGCCATCGGCGAGAGGCTCGGCGGTGAGCGCGGAGGACTGCGCGGCCGGGGACCGGCCGCTCCATCCGCAGGTCGCGGCCAGCATGCAACCTGCGGATATCGAACCCAGGAAGTGACGCCGCGTGGCTGTCGTTCTCATGTCGAGCGCGACTCTAACCGATCACTTCGCGGCCCGATAACCTAGAATCGGCCCATAACAGCAGCGGGGGCGGGCGGAAGGACATGACCGTGAAGGCCGTTTGGTGCTGGTCCGCAGGGCTCGCCGCAGCGCTGGCCGGCGGCCTGGCGACCGCCGCCGAGGCAACGCATTCCGCCGGCCCATGGGGCCTGCTCGACGAGTACTGCGTGCAATGCCACAACACCACCGACTGGGCCGGTGAGCTGGCACTGGACCTGCAGGAACGCAATGACGCCGCCGTTTCTGCCGATGCCGAGACCTGGGAGAAGGTCATCCGCCGCATGCGCGGCGGGCTGATGCCACCACCGGGTGAGCCGCGACCAGCCAATGCCGAATCCGATGCCTTCGTGCACTGGCTGGAAAGCCGCATCGACGCGGCAGCGTCAAAACATGTGGAGCCCGGTTTCGTTCCGGCGCATCGCCTGAACCGGCGCGAATATGCCAACGCCATCCGCGACCTGTTTGCGCTGGAGTTCGATCCGGCCGCCCTGCTGCCGCAGGATGACCTCTCCGATGGCTTCGACAATGTGGCCAAGGTGCTGCAGATCTCGCCCACCTTCCTCGACCAGTATCTGGCCGCGGCGCGCAGCGTGGCGCTGCTTGCGGTGGGCAATCCGCAGCAGCGGCCGGTGGGCACGCCCTACAGCAATCCGGTGCCCGGTCCGCAGCACAACCATGTCGAGGGACTTCCCTTCGGCACGCGCGGCGGTTTTGCCGTCGACCATATCTTCCCCGTCGACGGGGAATACGAACTCAACATCAACGACATGGCGCGCGCGCTTTGGGTCGAGGGCATGGAGTTCGAGAACACGCTGGTGGCGCTGGTCGATGGCGTGAAGATCTACGAGACGCGCCTCGGTGGCGATGACGACCAGAAGGCCATCGACCAGCAGGGCGATGCGCCGGTGGATGCCATCAACCGGCGCCTGAAGAACATCCGCTTCCATGCGAAGGCCGGCCAGCATCGCGTGGCCGTCACCTTCCGCGCGCGCAGCTTCGCTGAATCGGAGGCGCGCCTGGCCCCGCTGGTGCCGGGTGGCGGCGAGGAGCGGGTGCTGAAGGTCAACACCTTCGAGATCCGCGGTCCGTTCACTGCTACCGGGATCAGCGAAACGCCCAGCCGCCAGCGCATCTTCAGCTGCTATCCGCAACTCGAGGCTGAAGAGAATGCATGCGCGCGGCAGATCGGCGCACGCTTCGCACGCCAGGCCTTCCGCAGGCCGCTGCGCGACGGCGAGCTGGACAGCCTGATGCAGGCCTTCGCCACCGGCCGCCAGGGCAGCAGCTTCGACCAAGGCGTGCGCGCGCTGCTCACGCGCATCCTCGCAAGCCCGGATTTCCTGTATCGCGTGGTCGAACCGCCCGAAGGCGCAGGGCCCGGCGATGTGTTCGAGATCGATGACCTCGCGCTGGCCTCGCGCCTGTCGTTCTTCATGTGGAGCAGCCTGCCCGACGATGCATTGCTCGAAGCCGCGGTGGCCGGCAAGCTGCGCGAGCCCGCGGAACTCTCGCGCCAGCTGGCGCGCATGCTGGCCGATCCGCGTGCGGCCGCGCTGGCGCGCGATTTTGCCTATCAGTGGCTGGGGCTGGGCAAGCTGGCTGACATCGAGCCGGACCCGAACATCTTTCCCTATGCCGCCGCGCAGCGGGACATCACCGGCGACCTGCGCGAGGAGATGCGCGAGGAGATCCGGCTGTTCGTCGATGCGGTGTTCCGCGGCGATCGCAGCGTGCTCGACCTGATGCAGGCGGACTACACCTGGCTCAACGAGCGGCTCGCCGTGCACTACGGCATCCGCGACGTGAAGGGCTCGCACTTCCGCCGCGTGACGCTCGAGGACCCGAACCGCTTCGGACTGCTGGGCAAGGCCGGCATCCTGATGGCCTCGTCCTATCCGAACCGCACCGCGCCGGTGCTGCGTGGCGCGTGGATCCTCGAGAACATCACCGGCACGCCGCCCACGCCGCCGCCGCCCGGCGTCGAGGCGCTGAAGGAGCCGGCAGCCGGCGAGAAGGTGCTGTCGATGCGCGAGCAGATGGCCGCGCACAGCACGCAGAAGAACTGCCATTCCTGCCATGGCGTGATGGACCCGATGGGCCTGGCGCTGGAGAACTTCGATGGCGTGGGCCGCTGGCGCGACAAGGACCGTCTTGCCGGCACACGCATCGATGCCTCCGGCGAACTGCCGGATGGCTCGCCGGTGAATGGTCCGGTGGACCTGCGCCAGGCGCTGATGAAGGATCCGGAGCAGTTCGTGCAGACGCTGGTGCTGAAGATGATGACCTATGCCACCGGCAGGCCGATGGAGTGGCATGACATGCCCACCATCCGCGCCATCGTGCGGCAGGCGGCAAAGGATGACTACCGCTTCGGCGCGGTGCTGGCGGCCATCGTGGGCAGCGCGCCGTTCCGCATGCAGCAGTTGCCGGTCAGGGAGCCTGACACGCGGACCTCCGCGGCCGGGCATTGAGCAAGGAGACAGCCATGTTCATCACGAAAAAACACCTCGACCGGCGCACGCTGCTGCGCGGCATGGGCGCCTCGGTGGCGCTGCCGCTGCTCGATGCCATGATCCCTGCGGCCACTGCGCTGGCGCAGACCGCCGCGGCGCCGAAGGTGCGCATGGGCTTCGTGTATTTCCCGCATGGCGCGGTGACGCAGCACTGGTCGCCGGCCAAGACCGGCACCGATTTCCAGATGACGAAGATCCTCGAGCCGGCGGAGAAATACCGCAGCTCGATGACCATCGTCAGCGGCCTGCGCAACCGCGGCGGCGAGAGCAATACGCCGCATGCCATCATCGCCGGCACGTGGCTCGGATGCGTGAAGCCGGCCATCAGCCACGACCCGAAGGCCGGCACCACCGTCGACCAGATGGCGGCGAAGGTGCTGGGCGCCGACACCGCCTTCCCGTCGCTGGAACTGGCCACCGAGGCGGGCGCGGTGTGCGATCCGGCCTATGGCTGCAGCTATGGACACACCGTGGCCTTCCGTTCGCCCACCCAGCCGCTGCCGATGGAATTCAATCCCCGCAAGGTGTTCTACCGCCTGTTCGGGCAGGGTGACACGGCCGAGGAGCGCGATGCCATCATCGCCGAGAACAGCAGCATCCTCGATGCGGTGGCCGGGGATGCCGCGCGGCTGCAGTCGCGACTGGGACCGCGTGACCGCGCGGCGATTGCCGACTACCTGGATTCGGTGCGCGAGATCGAGCGGCGCGTGCAGAAGATCCAGACCGAGGGCATGGGTGGCGTGGAGCTGCCGGATGCACCGGTCGGCATTCCGGCCGTGTTCGAGGATCACCTGAGGCTGCAGTTCGACCAGATCGCGCTGGCCTGGCAGGCGGGGCTCACCCGCGTGGCCACGTTCATGATGGCGCGCGAGGTGAGCATGCGCACCTACAACAACCTCGACATCTCCGATGCCTTCCATCCGCTGTCGCATCACCAGGAAAGCCCGCAGAAGATCGACAAGCTGGTGAAGGTGCAGAACTTCCACACGAAGGTGTTCACCGGCTTCCTCGACCGGCTGGCCGCCACACCCGACGGCGAGCGCACGCTGCTGGAGAATTCCATCGTGCTGTTCGGCAGCAACATGTCGAACAGCGACCGGCACAACAACGATCCGCTGCCCTCGGCCGTGTTCGGCCATGGCGCCGGCACCATCAAGGGCGGGCAGCACCTGAAGTATCCGCAGAACACGCCGCATGCCAACCTGCTGCTGACGCTGCTGCACCGGGCCGGTGTCGAGGTCGAATCGGTGGGCGACAGCACCGGCACCTTTGCGGAGATCTGAGTGGAACGCAGGGCGGGGTGGTGGATTGCGGCGGTGCTGATGCCGCTGGCCGTCGGCGTCATGGCGACGGCTGTGGCAGTGCCTGCGGTGGCGGCGTCGGCCGGCAACGCGGAGGTGGCGCGCGGTGCCGATGCCAGCTCAGCCGCACGCAATGCAGCCCGGGCCACGCGCGACCGCGAACTGTTCGACGCGCTGCGCGCCCGGGATGCCGAGACCGCGCTGTACCTGCTGAAGGCCGGCGCCGATGCCCGCGCCCGCGAACCGGATGGCACTACGCCGCTGCACTATGCCGCCCACTATGCCGACACGCGCCTGATCGAGGCGCTGCTGAAGGCCGGCGCCGATGCCGATGCGCAGAACGATTTCGGCTCGAAGCCCCTGGCGCTGGCCGCCACCAGCGGCGCTGCCGAAGCCATCCGGTTGCTGCTGAAAGCCGGCGCCGATGTCGAGGCGCACAACCCCGAAGGCCAGACCGCGCTGATGGTGGTGGCGCGCGCCGGCAAGGTCGATGCCGCGCAGCTGCTGCTCAAGGCCGGCGCGGATGTGAACGCGCGCGAAGCCTGGGCGAACCAGACCGCACTGATGTGGGCCGCGGCGCGCGGACATCCGGCCATGATCCGCCTGCTGCTCGAGTCCGGCGCAGAAGTGGATGCGCGCGCCACCGTGCGCGAGTGGCCACGGCGCATCACCTCCGAGCCGCGCCCCAAGGGCATGAACCGCGGTGGCTTCACGCCGCTGCTGTATGCGGCGCGCGAGGGCTGCATCGAATGCGCGCGCGAGCTGCTGAAGGGCGGGGCGGACATCGACCTCACCGATCCGGACCAGTCCACGCCGCTGCTGGTGGCGATCATGAACCTGCACTTCGACTTTGCGCTGTTCCTCATCGAACAGGGTGCCGATGTCGATCGCTGGGACCTTTATGGCCAGACGCCGCTGTGGGTGGCGGTGGACATGAATACCCTGCCCAGGGGCGGCCGTCCCGACCTGCCCAGCGAGGACTTCACCAGCGGGCTGCAGGTGGCCGAGGCGCTGCTGCAGAAGGGCGCGAATCCGGACATCCCGCTGAAGCTGCGGCCGCCCTATCGCAACTACATCTTCGACCGCGGCGGTGACAGCGTGCTTTCGACCGGCGCCACGCCGCTGCTGCGCGCCGCCAAGGGCGGCGATGCGCCGGCCGTGGCGCTGCTGCTGAAGCATGGCGCGGACCACAGCTTTGCCACCGAGCAGGGCGTCACGCCGCTGATGGCTGCAGCCGGGCAGGGGCATGGCGCCAACCCCACCCGCGGCCGCTTCAAGACCGATGCCGATGCGGCCGAATGCGCACGCCTGCTGATCGAGGCCGGCGCCGATGTGAACGCGGCCACGCGCAGCCGGCAGACGCCGCTGCACTCGGCGGCCGGGCACGGCTGGAATGAAACCGTGAAGCTGCTGGCCGCAAAGGGCGCAGAGCTGGAAGCTGCGGATGCCAGCGGCCTGCGTCCCATCGACCATGCCGCCGGGCGCACGCCGCGGCGTTTCCTGGAACCCGAAACCGAGGCGCAGCGCGAGACGATGAAGATCCTGCGCGACCTGGTGTTCGCGAAGACCGGGCGCGAGCCGCAGGAGTACAAGGGACCGCCGGCCGCGCCGCTGCAGCCGGGCACCGCCGACAGGCCCGACCGCGGCCAGGCGCCGCCAGAACCGCGTCCGGCACCCCCGCAGGCGGCCCCGGCGCGCGCCGGCGGCTGAAAATCTGGTGCAAGACGGTAGGAAGAAGGGCGGCTTGCGATTAGAATGCCGCCCCCTACGACGTCCCCATCGTCTAGAGGCCTAGGACACTGCCCTTTCACGGCGGCGACAGGGGTTCGAATCCCCTTGGGGACGCCATCTCGAATCAAAGCATGGCTTGAGCTGCGGCTTGCGCCCGCGGCCGACCTCCAGCCCGCCCGCAAGGTTCGCGACAGACTCGATTGCTACCTTGGTTCCCGAAGACCAACCGTCCGGGGAACCATCCATGCTGAGCAGATTGCTGTCGATCGCCGCTGTGCTGTGTATTTCTGTGTCGCTCTCGCCGCATGCCGGTGCGCAGGAGGCGGGCTCCGTTCGTGGCCGCATCGTGGATTCGGTGACGGGACGACCGGTGCCGACGGCCAGCGTGCAGCTCATGCGCAACCAGCGCGTCCAAGGCACGGTCGAGGCCGATGCCGCCGGCGAGTTCTCGTTCGATGCAGTGCCCGAAGGCGTGTATTCGGTCGAGGTGGAGGAGCAGGGTTACCTCAGGGCCGTGCAGGCGGATGTACGCGTCGTGCTGCGCCGGGTGGCCCCGGTGGAATTCGCACTGGTGCGTGCCGGCGATGCTGAGCTGGCCGAAGTGATTGTCTCGGCGCGCGCGACCGCGGAGGATCCGCGGGCAACACCGAACACCGTGCTGCTCGACCGGGAGGAGATCCGCCGCAATCCCGGCAGCGCAGGCGATGTGTTCCGCGCGCTGGACATCCTGCCGGGAGTGGTCGCCACCGGGGAGTTCTCGAACTTCACCGTGCGCGGCAACGGCCCGCGGGACAACCTGATCCTGGTCGATGGCATGCCGTTCGACAAGGTCACGCATTTCGATGAGTCGCTCGGCGAGCAGGCCGACGTCGATGGCAGCGGCAACTACTCGATCTTTGCGCCGAACATCATCGGCAGCGCCAGGTTCTCGCCCGGCGGCTGGCGCGCGGCGGAGGGCGGCAAGAATGGCTCGCTGCTGGAACTGGAGGTCGCGAAGGGCAACTTCGCCAGTTCGACCGCCGGTGCGCGCCTGGACATCATCGGGGTCGAGGCGGACTATGACGGCCCGAGCCATGTGTCCGACAGCACCAGCCTGCTGCTGTCGGCGCGCAGGTTCGACTTCAACAGGCTGTTCAAGGCCATCGGCGAAAACGACATCGGCTCACCACGCCTGACGGATGTAATCCTGAAGACCGTCACTGACCTGGGCCAGAACCATCGCATCGAGCTGCTGGCGATCCACGCCGCCGAGGATTTCACGCGCACGGTCGAGAATGCGCTCGAGTCCGACAACTACGAGGACATGGGGATCAGCAAGGCGGAGCAGGACAACACCTTGCTCGGCGTGACATGGCGGTGGTCACCCGGCGACGTCTCCCAGTTGCGCAACACGTTCTACTATCGAAGCAGTGATACGACGAGCACGCAGGGCGAGGCCTTTCCGGATCTCGCCGGCCCCGACCCGACGCCTGCGACGACGCCGGTGCGCGAGGACATCCTGCGCATCAACGAGCGCGAGAAGGAGATCGGCTGGCGCAGCGATTTCAGCACGCTGCTGGGACGCGATGGAATCTTCTCCGCCGGCACGCAGGTCGCGCGCGTGGATCTGGACTTCGACCGCAGTCTCTCGGGCGACTGGATCCGGTATGAGTACGACCAGTCGGACTTTCGCGCCGATCCGGCACAACGCTACATCGTGCTGACGCCCGGGGAATACAACTCGACGCTGGACGCTGCGAAGATGCGGATCGCCGCGTACGCCGACTACGCATGGACGATTGGCGATCTCACCTGGACGCCGGGAATCCGCTATGAGCGGGACGGGTTTTCAGGGAAGTCCAACCTCGCCCCGCGCCTGCTGGTGAACTGGCAGCCTGATGCGGCCACCCGGGTGTGGACCGGAGGCGGCGTCTATCATCAGGCGCCGCGCTATCTGGACTTCGCCTTCGATCCTTCCAATCTCGCGCTCGACAGCGAGCGCTCCACGCAGTGGGCGCTGGGCTTCTCGCGTTACCTGCGCGAGGACCTGCGCTTTTCGGCCGAAGGCTACTATCACAAGCTCGACGATCTGACCGTGTTCGACGACCGGACCACGAACACCGCCCGCAGCATCGGCACCGGTTCCGCGAGGGGCGTGGACCTGATGCTTTCCCGGCGAATGAGCCGGGGCTGGAGCGCTTCGGCGACCTATTCCTGGTCGCGCGCGCGCCGCGACGACAGGCTCGGAGAAGGCGAGTATCCGTCGGATTGGGATCGTCCCCACGCATTCGGCATCGTCGGTGCCTGGCAGCCCAGTGATCGATGGACATTCTCGGCGAAGTGGAAATATGCATCGGGCCGCCCCACCGATGCGTTCGTCGTGCACAGCGACGTGCTGGCGGGCGACGGCCCCGTGCGCTATTCAAAGGAGCTGACCGGCACGAACGCCGGGCGCCTGCCCGTCTATCATGCGCTGAGCCTGCGCGCGGACTACCAGCGCCGCTTCGGTCCGTTGAGCGTGGTGGCCTATCTGGACATCCTGAACCTTTACGGTCGCAAGAACGGTGATGCCTATGAATGGGATGAGCGGCGCGGCGTCAACATCGTCGAAGGGCTCGACGAGCCGCTGCCCACCCTCGGACTCCGGTTCGAATACTCCTGGGCGCAGGGGCGATGAGCCAACCACCGGGATCGCGCGTTGAGACTGCTGATCATCGAAGACAACCTGCGCCTCTGCCAGGCCATAGCAGACAGCCTGCGGGTGCAGGGCTTCGCGGTCGATACAGCAGGCTCGGCGTCCGAGGGACTGCGGGCCTGGCGCGCGGCCGACTATGATGCCGCCGTGCTCGACCTCATGCTTCCGGATGGCACCGGCCTTGACGCGCTGAAGGCAATGCGTGACCGGGGGAACATGACCCCGGTGCTGATCCTGACGGCGCTGGGCACGATCGAGGATCGTGTGCGCGGCCTGGACTGCGGCGCGGACGACTATCTGGTCAAACCCTTTGCGATGCAGGAACTCATCGCGCGGCTGCGCGCGCTGCTGCGTCGTCCAGGCGCGGCGCTGGGGCGCACGCTTTCGCTCGGCAACGTGGAACTCGACACCTCTGCGCGGATCGCCACCGTCGCAGGGGCGCGGCTCGAGCTGACCCGCTCGGAGCTCATCCTGCTCGAAGCGCTGCTGCGCAACCAGGGGCGCGTCCTCTCGAAGGAGAGGCTGGCCGAATGCCTGTACGATTTCGAGCAGGAACGCAGCGCGAATTCGGTGGAGACCCAGGTGCACAGGTTGCGCCGCAAGCTTGCAGCGGCCGGCGCCGATGTGTCGGTGCGGACATTGCGCGGGCTGGGCTACCTTGCCTCCTGACCGCGGCGCGATGCGCGCTCCGTCGCTGCTCCGGTCACTCATCGTCCGCCTGACCATCGTGGTGGTGCTGGCGCTGGCATGCACCTATGCGGTGCTGTACTTCGAGTTCCGCGACGGGTTGATGGGCCTGGAAGGCCAGAGCATCGCCATCCAGGTGCAGGACCTGCGCAATTCGATCGTGTCGGGGCCGGGTCCGCCGCGTCTCGAGTTGCCGCAGTCCCTGCAGCAGTTCTATGGCGAACCGCAAACATTGAACGGCTATCAACTGCTGGGCGCGGACGGCCGCGTGCTGCAGTCGGGCGGCCTGCCGGCGCCGGGCCTGCCGTTGCCGGTGGCGCGCGGCGCCGATGAGATCGTCATGCAGCTGGAAACGGATGCCGCGTCGGGCCACGGCATCATGGCGGCCGCGCTGCCATTCGATGCGAGCGGCGGCGCCTACTGGTTGCGCGTGGTGCGCGACCTGAAGGAGACCGAAAGCCTGCTCGCCCAGCTGATGCTGGGCGCGCTGGGAGAGCTGGACTGGCCAATTGCGCTGCTGCTGGTTGCCGTGGTCGGCGTCGTGGTGGTGACGGTGCTGTCATCGCTTCGCTCCCTGCGCGCGGTGTCGCATCAGGCCTCGATGCTGTCGCTGAACCGGCTGGGCGAGCGGCTGTATGCCAGGAACCTGCCGCGCGAGCTGGTGCCGCTGGTCCAGGCCGTCAACACCTCGCTCGACCGGCTCGGGGCAGACTATCGCGCGCAGCGGGAATTCACCGCCAACGCCGCGCATGAGCTGCGCACCCCGCTGGCGACATTGCGGGCCAGGCTCGAGTCCCGGTTTTCGCCGCAGCAGCTGGGCGATGTGGCGTTCGAGATCGAGCAGCTGGCACGGCTGGTCGAGCAGCTGCTCTGCCTTGCGCGGCTGGATTCGCAGGAACAGTTCCAGTCCGCCGCGTTCGATGCACACGCGGTGGCGCTGGATGTGGCGCGCGAGCTGGCGCCGGTGGCGCTCGAATCGGAACACTATGTGACCGCTGCAACGCCAGACGCAATCGTGCCTGCGCAAGGCAATTCAACGCTGACGCGCCTGGTCTTTCGCAACCTGATCGAAAACGCGATGCAGTACACGCCTGCAGGCACGTCGATCACGCTGTCCGCCCATGATGGCGCCGTAGTCATTGCGGATGACGGGCCGGGAATCACTGCGCAGGCTGCAGCGACGCTGTTCGAGCGCTTCCGCCGCGGCCCGAACGCCACGGGCATCGGCGCGGGCCTTGGTCTCGCCATTGCCAGATCCATCATGGAGCGACAGGGCGGACGCCTGTCGCTCGACACCAATGCCCTCGTCGGGGCCCGGTTCGTGATCGAGTTTCCTGCACCGGCGTCCTCCAGTCACGGGAAGACAGCTTGAAGGGCAACCACCGGGCAGGTTGCCTGAGAATAAGCCTGGACTTATATTAGTTGTGGCTTATATCAGTACTGGAGTCCGCCATGCCCATCGATGTCGCAGCCCATCTCGGCGCCGTGCGCCGCTCCGTCCGGTCCCTGGAACGCGATGGCCAGCCCGCCCGTGCCGTTGTGCTCGAGCGCAGCTATGCCACCGACATCGACGATCTCTGGGAGGCGATCACCAGTCCCGAACGCCTGCCGCGCTGGTTCCTGCCGGTGGAAGGCGACCTGAAGCAGGGCGGCCGCTACCAGCTGAAGGGCAATGCCGGCGGCACCATCACCGACTGCGATGCACCGGTGCACCTGGGCCTGACCTGGGAAATGATGGGACAGGTGAGCTGGGTCGAGGTGCGCCTGGCGCGCGAGGCCAATGACCGCACGCGCTTCACGCTGACGCACACCGCACCGCTGAGTGATTTCTGGACCCAATATGGCCCCGGTGCGGTCGGCGTGGGCTGGGAGGGTGGCCTGATGGGCCTTGCGCTGCACCTCCTCGACCCGACCTCGAAGATGGACGAGACGACATTCGCCACCTCGCCGGAAGGCATGCAGTTCAACCGCGCCAGCAGCGAGGCCTGGGGCGAGGCGGCCATTGCGGCAGGGGAGGATCCCGAGGTGGCGCGCGCCGCCGTGCGGGCCACCACCGCCTTCTATACCGGCGAGCCCGCACCCTGATCCATGCATGCTCTCGATGTTCTCGGCGATCCGGTGCGTCGGCGCATCCTCGAGCTGCTGGCACATGGTGAGTACACTTCCGGCCAGATCGTCGAGGTCGTAGGCGCGCAGTTCGGCATCACGCAGGCGGCGGTCTCGCAGCATCTGAAGGTGCTGCGCGACCAGGGCTTCGCGCGTGTGCGGCCGGAGGGCACGCGCCGCATCTATTCGGTGGATGCCAGGCCACTGCGCGAGATCGACCGCTGGCTTGGGATGTTCCGCAGCCACTGGGAACCGAAGCTGGATGCACTGGCCACGGAAGTGGCGCGCGGCCGGCTGCGGCGGCGCAAGTCACGCGGCTGATCAGGCCCCGCGATGGACAGGCAGGTGCAGCCGATGTCTCAGCGCGGATCCGCCTCGCGCGTGACGATGCGCGCGCCGCGCTGGTACGTCCAGTACGCGCCGGCCCAGTCGATCAGCACCACCAGCCGGTTGCGAAAGCCGATCAGGAAGTAGATGTGCGCGGCCAGCCAGAACCACCACGCCAGCAGCCCGGAAAAGCGCAGGCGCCCCAGGTCCACCACGGCGGCCATGCGCCCGATGGTGGCGAGCAGTCCATGGTGGCGGTAGCGGAAGGCCGGTGGCGGGCGTCCGTGCAGTCGCGCCGCGATGACCTGCGCCACATGCCGTCCCATCTGCTTGGCCGCCGGCGCGATGCCAGGCACCGGTCCGGCCTCTGATGTCACCGCCGCCAGGTCGCCGGCCACGAACACCTCCGGATGACCCGGCACGGACAGATCCGACTCGACCGGCACGCGCCCACTGCGATCCAGTGGCACGCCCAGCGTGCGCGCCAGCGGCGAGGCGGTGACGCCGGCGGCCCACAGCACGGTGCGTGCGGCCAGCGGTTCACTGCCGATGTGCACGCCGCGCTCATCCACCTGCGTGATCGGCGTGCCGGTGCGCACCGTCACACCCAGCCGCTCCAGCTGACGCTGCGCGCTGGCGGACAGCTCGGCGGGAAACGCCGGCAGCACGCGCGGCCCGGCTTCGACCAGCACCACGCGCGCCGTCGCCGTGTCGATGCGGCGGAATTCCCCGCGCAGGGTATGGCGTGCGATCTCGGCCAGCGTGCCGGCCAGCTCCACGCCGGTGGGTCCGGCGCCGACGATGACGAAGGTCAGCAGCGCCTGCACCTCGGCCGGGTCCCGGCTTCGCTCGGCACGCTCGAAGGCGGTGAGGATGCGCGCGCGGATCGCCAGCGCATCATCCAGCGTCTTCAGTCCCGGCGCATGCGGCGCCCAGTCGTCATGGCCGAAGTAGGCATGCGACACGCCAGTGGCCACCAGCAGGTAGTCATAGTCCAGCGACTCCTCGCCGAGGTACACGCGACGCGCGTTTGCATCGATGCGCGTCACTTCTCCGAGGCCAATGGTGACATTCGCCTGCGTGCGCAGGATCTGCCGCAGTGGTGCGGCGATCGACGGTGCCGCAAGGCCGGCGGTGGCCACCTGGTACAGAAGCGGCTGGAAGGTGTGATGGTTGTGGCGATCCAGCAGCACGATGTCGACGGCCGCGCGCTCCAGTGCGCGCACCGCCCAAAGGCCTGCAAATCCGCCGCCGATGACGACGAGCCGTGGCCGCACAGCAGGGGTGGCAACCTGCGGCATGGTCAGGCGATGGTCACGCCGGCGCTGCTGAAGGGCAATTCGTGGATCACCTTGCCCCCCAGCTGCGCGATCGCATTGGCCACGGCCGGGGCGGTCGGGGGCGTACCCGGCTCGCCCACACCGGTGGGCGCGTTGGTGGACGGCATGATGTGCACCTCGATCCTGGGCATCTGGTTCATGCGCAGCACCGGATAGTCATTGAAGTTCGACTGCTGCACGAGGCCATCCTTCAGCGTGATCGCGCCGGTGGCCGCGGCGGCCAGGCCATAGACGATGCCCGACTCCATCTGCATCGCGACGATGTTCGGGTTCACGGCGATGCCGCAGTCCACCGCGCACACCACGCGCTCCACCCGGAAGGCATTGCCGCGCTGGCTGACCTCGACGATCTGCGCCACCACGCTGTTGAATGACTCGTGCAGCGCCACGCCGCGCGCGGTGCCGTTGGGCAGTTCGGTGCCCCAGCCGGACTTTTCGGCGGCCAGGTTCAGCACGGCGAGATGACGTGGATGATCGGCCAGCAGGCCGCGTCGCAGTTCAACCGGATCCTGCCCGGTGCCGCGCGCGATGTCGTCGAGGAAGGCTTCCACCGCATAGGCGGTGTGCGTGGATCCCACCGAACGCCACCAGAGCACGGGCACGCCCAGCTTTGTGGTGTGCAGCTCCACCGACAGGTTCGGAATCGCGTACGGCATGTTGGCCGCGCCCTCGACCGATGTGACATCCACCGGCTCGCCGCTGTCGAGCGGCGTGCCGGCGGCGATCGACTGCCCGACGATGCGCTGTCGCCAGGCCTGGATGCGCCCCTGCTCATCGACCGTGGCGGCCAGCGAATGCACATAGGCCGGGCGATAGAAGCCGGCGCGCATGTCGTCTTCCCGCATCCACACCAGCTTCACTGGCCGGCCGCTGCCATCGGCGCGGGCAATCGCGACCGCGTCGGCCACGTAGTCCGCCCAGGCATTGGCGCGGCGGCCGAAGCTGCCGCCGGCATACAGCATGTGGATCTTCACTTGTTCCGGCGCAATGCCCAGCATGCCGGCCACCACATTCTGGTCGCCGGTGTGGAACTGCTCGCCATTCCAGATCTCGCAGCCCTCGGCATTGATCCGCACCACTGCGTTCATCGGCTCCATCGCCGCATGGGCCAGGAAGGGAAACTGGTAGGTGGCGGTGAAGCTGCGGGCTTCAGCATTCGCGAGTGCCGCATCCGCATCGCCCTGCCTGCGCGCCGATATGCCCGGCTGCGCGGCCAGTTCGCGATACCCGGCGAAGATCTCATCGGACCCCTGCGTGAATGCCTGGCTTTCATCCCAGGTGACCTGCAGCAGGTCACGCGCCTTCCTTGCCGACCAGGTGTCGGTGGCGAGCACCGCCACGCCTTCGCGCATCGAGCTTCGGAACAGCACCACGTTCACCACGTTCGGCACGGCCTTTGCGGCAGTGGCGTCGAACCCCGTCACGCGGGCGCCGAAGCGGGGCGGCAACGCCACCACGGCCACCAGCAGGCCTGGCAGGCGCACATCCTGCGTGAACACCGCGGTGCCGCTGGATTTCTCGAAAGCATCGAGGCGCTGCGCGTCGCGGCCGATCAATGTGAATGCAGAGGCCTCCTTCACCTTCACGTCGGTGGGAACAGGCAGTGCCGCCGCGGCATCCACCAGTTCACCGAAGGTGATGCTGCGGCCGCTGCCGGCGTGCTGCACCACGCCCTGACTGATGCGGATCTCATCGGCAGGCACGTTCCAGCGCGACGCGGCCGCCGACACCAGCAGGGCCCGCGCGGTGGCGCCAGCCTTGCGCATCGGCTCCCAGAAGGCCGGGATGGTGGTGCTGCCGCCGGTGCCCTGCATCATGCCGCCGAAGGCCGGGTTGCCATAGCGCGTCACATCGGCCGGTGCGGCCTCGACCACCACCTGTTTCCAGTCCGCATCCAGTTCCTCCGCGACCAGCGTGGCAAGACCCGTGTAGGCCCCCTGGCCCAGCTCCGTGTTCGGCGACAGCACCGTGACGCGGCTGTCGGCGCCGATGCGCAGGAAATGTCCGGGCGCCAGCGCGTTGTCGGTGCCCGCGCCGCCGGAGCAGGCACCCAGCATGGGCCCGGTGCCCAGGATGGCCAGCGACAGGCCCGCGCCCTTCAGCACATCGCGCCGGTTCACGCCGGCCGTGGCCGGCGCGTGAACGACGCGGACGTCTGCGGCGGAGGGTTGCATCAGGTGCTTCATGGCATGCCTTGTCAGGCCAGTTCTCCGGCGGCACGGTGGATGGCGGCGCGGATGCGCGCATAGGTACCGCAGCGGCAGAGGTTGCCGCTCATGGCCGCGTCGATCTGAGCGTCGGTGGGCGCGCGGTGCTGTTGCAGCAGCGCGGTGGCGCTCATGATCTGGCCGGACTGGCAGTAGCCGCACTGGGGCACATTGCCGGCCACCCAGGCATCCTGCAGCGCCTTGCCCACCGGATCGACGGCCACCGCCTCGATGGTGGTGATCTGCCTGCCGGCTGCCGCGGACACCGGCAGCACGCAGCTTCGCGTCGCGGCCCCATCCACATGGACGGTGCAGGCGCCGCACTGGGCGATGCCGCAGCCGAATTTCGTGCCCGTCAGGCCCAGCGTGTCACGCAGCACCCACAGCAGCGGGGTGTCGTCGGCCACATCGGCAGTGAGCTGCCGGCCGTTCACTTGCAGCGTGATCATGGATGGGCTCCGGTTGCGGCAGCGGCGGGGTTTCGCGGTCAGACTATTCTACAATTGCACCAATGAACGAGCCCACCACCAACGATGAGTCCGCGCTGCTTGCGCAGGCGCTCGCCTGGCGCGAATCCGGCCTGCGCGTGGGCCTGGCCACGGTGGTTTCCACCTGGGGCTCCGCGCCGCGTCCGGCTGGCAGCCTGATGGTGTGCAACGAGTCCGGTCAGTTTGCAGGTTCAGTGTCCGGCGGCTGCGTCGAGGTGGCCGTCATCGAGGCCGCCGCCGAGGTGATGCGCGATGGCGCGCCGCGACTGCTCGAGTTCGGCGTCAGCGACGAGCTCGCCTTCAGTGTCGGCCTCGCTTGCGGCGGACGCATCCGCGTCTGGGTCGAGGCGGTGGAATAGATGCGCCAGGGCATGGCTCATGCGCTGCTCGATGCGCGCCGCCGCGGCCGCGCCGTGGTGCTGATCACACCGCTGGCGCCAGGCGGTGTGCAGCGCATGCTCGACGCCGAGGGCCTGAAGCTGCTGGCCCTCACCGAACCGGATCTGGCCGCCGCCGGCCGTGCTGCGCTGGCCAGCGACCGCGTGCAGCTGGTCGGGGAGGGCGGCAGCGAAATGATGGTCTCGCCACACAATCCACCACTGCGCATGATCATCGTGGGCGCGGTGCATATCAGCGAGGCGCTGTGCGTGATGGCGCGCGAGGCCGGTTATGCCGTCACCGTGGTCGATCCGCGCGCCGCCTTCCTGCGGCCGGAACGCTTTGCCGGCGTGCAGCTGGTCAACGAATGGCCGCAGCAGGCCTTCGCGGCGCTGAAGCCTGATGCACGCACGGCCGTGGTGCTGCTGACGCATGATCCGAAGATCGACGATCCGGCGCTGCTCGCGGTGCTGGATTCCCCCGCCTTCTACATCGGTGCCCTGGGCTCCACGCGCACCCATGCCAGGCGGCTGCAGCGGCTGATTGATGCCGGTGTCGATGACGCCGCGCGGGCGCGCATCCATGGCCCGGCCGGTCTTTTCATCGGTGCGCGCACGCCGGCAGAGATTGCGATCTCGGTGCTGGCGCAGGTGACGCAGCAGCTGCGCATCGACCCCGTCGCCGCTTCACCCTGACGGCCTTTTTCAGCCGCCCATAAAAAACCGGCCACGCATTCGGCGCGGCCGGCAATTTCGTCAGCTCCGGGTCAGATCAATTCTCAGGCTGCACGCGGTTGGCGGGATCCGGTGCCGGCGCCGCAGGGCTGGGCGCATTCATCCGGTCGCTGGTGCTGTCCGCATTCGAGCGGTTGCCCGCATCTGCATCCGCGCCAGACTTGATGACGATCTTGTTGTCGACGCTCTTCACGCCATCGGCAGTCTTCGCGATGCGCTCGGCGCTGCTGCGCTCGGCCATCGTGTCGGCGGATCCCGAAAGCGTGACGACGCCATTGCGGGCGTCCACATTCACATCCAGGCCCTCGACTTCCGATGAGCTCAGCAGGCTCGACTTGACCTTGGCGACGATGGCCGCGTCATCGACGACTTCGCCCATCGAGCGATCGCTCTGGCCGCCTTCGGCGCGGACCGGAGTGGCCTTGTCGGCGTCATCAGCAATGGCGGGAGTGACTGCGAGGCTGCCGATGAACGCGGCGCCAAGCGTTGCGGCGATCAGGTTCTTTCTCATCTGTCTGCTCCTTCGATCTTTCGATGCGATGGAGACAGCCTGACGATCCGCGGCCTGGATCGGCACTATCGGGGGTGCAGAGGGCCGGTAGGACTCGTCCGAACACTGTCGCGATGGCGGGACAGGCAGCGGGCAAGGAAGAAGAGATGGCGCTCCCTACCGGATTCGAACCGGTGTACTAGCCTTGAGAGGGCTATGTCCTGGGCCTCTAGACGAAGGGAGCGTAAGGTGCCGGCGCAGTTTGCCGTGGCAGGCAGGCGAGGCGCGGTATTATAGGCGGCCTGTACCTTCTCACAAGTCCTTCATTCGTCCGGAAAAGCGCCCTTTGACTCCTGATTCCGATGCCAGCCCCCCGCCGGCCGGCTCGCTGCGTGTGATTCCCCGCGCCGAGCATCCGATTTCGCGCCAGCACATCTCCCCCAACGCCCTCCGGGTGCTCTATCGCCTGCGCGAGAGCGGCCACCAGGCCTTCCTGGTCGGCGGCTGCCTGCGCGACCTGATGCTGGGCGCCAAACCCAAGGATTTCGACGTGGCCACCAGCGCCCGTCCCGAGGAGGTCAAACGCTGCTTCCGCAATTGCCGCCTGATCGGCCGGCGGTTTCGGTTGGCGCACGTATTCTTCGGCCACGAGATCATCGAAGTGGCCACCTTCCGCGCTGCCAGCGCACCGCTGCCGGGCGAGGAGACCGCCGACGATCCGGACATCCTGCTCGAGGTGGGCGCCAGCGAGGATGACCCGGAGACCGAAGCCGAGGTCGATGCCGCGCGCGCCCGCGATGCGGAGGACGACGACGGCGATCGCGTGCTTGATGACGGCGGCCGCATCCTGCGCGACAACACCTACGGCAGCATCGAAGAGGACGTCTGGCGACGCGACTTCGCCTGCAACGCGCTCTATTACAGCATCGAGGACTTCACCGTCCGCGACTATGTCGGCGGTGCCGAGGATGTGAAGGCGCGGCGCCTGCGTCTGATCGGCGATCCGGTGCAGCGCTATCGCGAGGACCCGGTGCGCATGCTGCGCGCGGCGCGCTTCGAGGCCAAACTGGGCTTCACGCTCGATCCGGCCACCGAGGCGCCGATCGCGCAGCTGCGCGGCCTGCTCAATGAGGTGCCGGCCGCACGCCTGTTCGATGAAACACTGAAGCTGTTCCTCACCGGCCATGGCGTGCGCTCGCTCGAGGTGCTGCGCAGCCGCGGCCTGCTCGAGGTGCTCTATCCGGCCGTGGAGCACTGCCTGGCGAAGCATCCCGGCGGACCGGTGGAGCAGCTGCTGCTGGCCGGACTTGCCAACACCGACGAGCGCGTGCGCGCCGGCAAGTCGGTCACGCCCACCTTCCTGTTCACGCTGCTGCTCTATGGGCCGATCGCGGCGTGGATCGAAAAGCAGCCGCCGGAGAACTGGGCGGATGTCGGCACCATCCTCGATGCCTGCGATATGGTGCTGCGCGATTCGCAGCGGCATGTGACGATCCCGAAGCGCTTCTCGCTGGGTGTGCGCGACATGTTCGCGCTGCAGCCTCAGCTGGAGCGGCCGCGCAGCCGCCGCGTGCTTCGCCTGATCGACCAGCCGCGCTTCCGCGCTGCCTACGACCTGCTGCTGCTGCGGGCGAAGGTGGGCATGGCCTCGCAGGAGCTGGCCGACTGGTGGTCGGCATTGCAGGAGGCCGATCCGGAAGCGCGCATGGAGATGGCCCTGGCGCTCGAGGCCGCACGCGGTCAGCGCGGCGGTGCCGGCGCAGGTGGCGCAGGCGAGGACGAGGACGGCCGTCCGCGGCGGCGTCGCCGCCGGCGACGGCGCTGATCCATGCCACCGGGGAGGAGCCTGTGGGTGCCGGCCTATGTCGGCGTCGGCAGCAACCTGGGAGATCCGGCGGCGCGGGTGCGCGCCGCCTTCCAGGCACTGCAGGACATCCCCGACACGCAGCTGGTGGCCACCTCGCGGCTGTATCGCACCGCGCCGTTCGGTCCGGTGGCGCAGGGTGATTTCATCAATGCAGTGGCTGGACTTCTCACGCAGCTCCATGCAGAAGCCCTGCTCGCCAGGCTGCGCGACATCGAAGCGGCCGCTGGCCGTGTGCGCGAGCAGCGCTGGGGTCCACGCACGCTCGACCTGGACCTCCTCATATTCGGCGATGCGCGCATCGACACGCCGCAGCTGACCGTGCCGCATCCGGGCATCGCCGAGCGCGCCTTCGTGCTCGAACCGCTGCATGATCTGGCGCCCACGCTCGACATCCCCGGCGCAGGCCGCGTCGAGGCATTGCGCCGCAAGCTGGGCGATGGCGGCATCCTGGAAATCATCGCGGCCGCATGAACCTCCCGATCCCGCATCGCTACATCGTGATCGAGGGACCGATCGGCGTGGGCAAGACCAGCCTGGCGCGCCGCCTGGCTGCCACGCTGAATGCGCAGCTGGTGCTCGAGCAGGCGGACGAGAATCCCTTCCTCGAGCGTTATTACCGCAATCCGCGCGTCGGCGCGCTGCCGGCGCAGCTGTACTTCCTCTTCCAGCGCGCGCAGCAGCAGGCCTCGCTGGTGCAGCAGGACCTGTTCGGCAGCGTGCGTGTCGCCGACTACCTGCTGGCCAAGGACGAACTGTTCGCGCGCATGACGCTCGATGAAGAGGAATATGGCCTCTATCGCCAGGTGCATGAGCGCCTCGCCATCGATGCGCCGCAGCCGGATCTGGTCATCTACCTGCAGGCGCCGGTGGATGTGCTGCTCGACCGCATCGCCCGTCGCGGCATCGCCCACGAGGCGCTGATCGACCGCGCCTACCTGACGCGCTTGAACGAGACCTATGCGCGCTTCTTCCATGCCTATGCCGGCAGCCCGCTGCTGATCGTCAATGCCGCGAACATCGACCTGGTCGGCAATGACGCGGACTACGAGGAATTGCTGGGGCAGATCGGGCGCACGGTGCGCGGCCGTCTCTACTACAATCCCCTGCGCCACAAGGGGTTGTAGCCATGTATACCCAGTTGCAGTTGCGCGATGCGGCCCGGCCGCCCGTCAACCTCTCCACGCTGAACCGCATGCGCGAGCAGGGCGAGCCCATTGCGGCGCTCACCTGCTATGACGCGAGCTTCGCGGTGCTGGTGGACCAGGCCGATGTCGACCTGGTGCTGGTGGGCGATTCGCTCGGCATGGTGGTGCAGGGCCACGACACCACCGTGCCCGTCACCGTCGATGACATGGTCTATCACACGCGCGCGGTGGCGCGCGGCAGCTACCGGCCCTTCCTGGTGGCCGATCTTCCTTTCATGAGCTATTCCTCGCCCGATGTGGCGCTCGCCAACTCGGTGCGCCTGATGCAGGAGGGCGGGGCGCGCATGGTCAAGCTCGAGAGCGGCGCGGAACAGTTGCGCATCGTCGAGGTGCTGTCCGGCCACGACATCGCCGTCTGCGCGCACCTGGGCCTGAAGCCGCAGTCGGTGCACAAGACCGGCGGCTTTCGCGTGCAGGGCCGGCAGAAGGACGCCGCCGAGCGCATCGTGCAGGAAGCGCGCGACCTGGAATCCGCCGGCGCCGACATCGTGCTGCTCGAATGCGTGCCGAACGAGGTGGGCCGCGCGGTCACCGAATCAGTGCAGGTGCCGGTGATCGGCATCGGCGCAGGGCCCGATGTCAGCGGCCAGGTGCAGGTGCTGTATGACATCCTCGACATCACCTTCGGCCGCAAGCCGCGTTTCGTGCGCAATTTCATGTCGGGGCTCGATTCGCCGCTGGCTGCGTTGCAGGCCTATGTGCGGGCGGTGAAAGACCGCAGCTATCCCGGCGCCGAGCACTGCTTCTCCTGATGCGCGTCATCGACCGCATCGCGGCGCTGCGCGACTGCGTGCGCCAATGGCGCATGGCCGGCCAGCGCACCGGCCTGGTGCCCACGATGGGTTCGCTGCACGACGGGCACATGAGCCTGCTCGCGGCCGCGCGCCGGCACGCCGACCGCGTCATCGTCACCGTGTTCGTCAATCCGCTGCAGTTCGGTCCCGGTGAGGATTTCGAGCGCTATCCGCGCACGCCCTCGGAGGATGAAGCACTGCTGCGGGATGCCGGGTGCGACCTGCTGTTCGTGCCACCGGTGAGCGAGATCTATCCGGATGGCGGCCGCAGCGCCACGCGCATCACGGTGGAAACACTGGCCGGCATCCTCGAAGGTCAGGTGCGACCCGGTCACTTCGACGGCGTGGCCACCGTGGTCGCAAAGCTGTTCGGCATCGTGCAGCCGGACCTGGCCGTGTTCGGCGAGAAGGACTACCAGCAGCTGGCCGTGATCCGCCGCATGACCGCCGACCTCGACATCCCGGTCGAAATCATCGGTGCGCCCACGGTGCGCGGTGCCGACGGCCTGGCCATGAGTTCGCGCAACCGCTACCTCACCGATGTGGAACTGGCCATCGCGCCGCGCATCCACGCCACGCTGCGCGAGGCGGCGCGACGCCTGCAGGCCGGCGAAGATGCCGCGGCGCTGTCCGGCTGGGGCATGCAGGCGCTGCAGCAGGCCGGCATGGCACCGGACTACTTCGAGGTGCGCGACGCGCACACCTTGCTGGCGCCGGCGCCGCAGGCGCGCGAGCTGGTGGTGCTGACCGCGGCGCGGCTGGGGAAAGCCAGGCTGATCGACAACCTGCGCATCACGCGGCACTGAACACCCTCCCTGGGCGGCCGGCCGTTGCGCGCAGGCAGGGCGCTTATACTGGCGGTCGCATGCTGCTCCCACGCGAGATCTTCACTGCGGCACAGGTCCGGCAACTCGAGGCCGCGGCCATTGCCGGCGGTCTTTCCGGCTACACCTTGATGAAGCGGGCCGGTGCGGCGGCGTTCGGCGCGCTGCGCCAGCGCTGGCCGCTGGCCCGTTCGCTGGCCGTGGTGGCAGGGCCGGGCAACAACGGTGGCGATGGCCTGGTGCTGGCGCGCCTGGCGCGACAGGCGGGCCTGGATGCACAGGTGCTGCTGGTCGCTGATCCGGCATCCCTGTATGGCGAGGCGCGTGAGGCCCATGACGACCTGCGCGCCAGTGGCATCGACACGCAGCCCTTCGATCCGGCCGTGCTGGCCCGGGCCGATGTGGTGGTGGATGCATTGCTGGGCATCGGCGCGCGCGGCGACCTGGGCGCGGGTCTTCGCGAGGCCATCGAGGCCATCAATGCAGCCGGCCGGCGCGTGTTCGCCATCGACCTGCCTTCCGGCCTCGATCCGGACACCGGCCACGCACTGCCCGCCGTGCGCGCCACTGCCACGATCACCTTCATCGCGCTGAAGCAGGGCCTGTTCCTCGGTGACGGACCGGAGCACTGCGGCGACATCCAGTTCGACGCACTGCAGGTGGCGCGCGCGCCGATCGAGCCGGCGCTGCGCCGCCTCACCTACGACTCGCTGGCCGAGGTGCTCACGCCGCGCCCGCGCCAGAGCCACAAGGGCCAGTTCGGCCGCGTGCTGGTGCTGGGCGGCGGGCAGGGAATGCCCGGAGCGGTGCGACTGGCCGCCGACGCGGCGCTGCGCGTCGGTGCAGGCCTGGTCACCGTCGCGAGCCTGCCCGAGCACCTGGCCCCGGTGGTCGGCTCACGGCCGGAACTGATGTTCCATGCCGTGCGCGATGGCTGCGATGTCGCCGCGGCGATGGCCGGGGCGGATGTCATCGTCATCGGGCCCGGCCTGGGCCAGGATGCCTGGGCGGGCCGCATGCTGTCGGCCGTGCTCGAAGGCCGACAGCCCGGCCAGCGCGTGGTGGCCGATGCCGATGCCCTGAACCTGCTCGCCGCGGACCATGACGGCCAGCGGCTGGATGACTGGGTGCTGACGCCGCATCCTGGCGAGGCGGCGCGGCTGCTCGGCGTGAATACCGCAGAGGTGCAGCACAACCGCCTCGCGGCGCTGCGTGAACTGTGCGCGCAATGCGGCGGCGTCATTGTGTTGAAGGGCGCCGGCACACTGGTCGGCGCGCAGGGGCAGGTGCCACGGCTGTGCGACCACGGCAATCCCGGCATGTCGGTGCCCGGCATGGGCGATGTGCTCACCGGCGCGGTGGCCGGCTTGCTGGCGCAGAGCGCGCAGTCGTTCGAGGCCGCGGCGGCCGCCGTCTATGCGCATGCCGTCGCCGGTGATCATTGCGCGCGCTCCGGCCTGCGCGGACTGCTGGCCACCGAAGTGGCGCAGGAATTGCGCGTGGTTCTCGCGCAGCTTCCATGAATGCCGGTCCGGCCGGCGAGGGAAACACGCCGCAGCACAACACCGCCACATGGGTGCTCGTGGATGAAGCAGCCACGCTGCAGTTTGCCGCGCGCATGGCCCGCACGATGCCCGGCCACGCGCCGCTGGTGGTGCATCTGCATGGCGACCTCGGCGCCGGCAAGACCACGCTGGCGCGTGGCCTGCTGCATGCACTGGGCGAACGCGGTGCGGTGCGCAGTCCCACCTATGCACTGATGGCCGAATACGAACCGCAGCCGGCGCAGCGCGTGCTGCATCTGGATCTGTACCGCCTCTCCGATCCGGATGAACTGCACGCGCTGGGACTGGCCGACCACCTGCCCGGCAGCCGCCTGTGGCTGATCGAGTGGCCGCAGCGCGGCGAGGGCGGCGGCCTGCCAGCCGCGGACCTGCATGTGGAGCTGGACCCGCTCGACGCCGGGCGGTGCGTGCGCCTGACCGGCCAGAGCCAGGCCGGCCTCGGCTGGCTGCGACGCCTGGGTGCAGATTCCGGATGATGAAATCCCGCTATCCTCATATTTTTATTGAAAATTAAATTTGCGCGCCATACATTAGCCCGCACATGAACGCGCGACGGGGTCGAGTCCTGGTTCTCACGCTCTGCGTGCTGCTGGCCGCGGCCCCGCTGGGTGCGGCCACGCAATTGCGTCAGGCAGCGCTCACCGTCCCCACTGCCGATTCCGCGCGTCTGGTGCTCGATCTTTCCGCCTCGCCCGGCAAGCCGTCGATCTTCACGATGACCGGACCGCACCGCCTGGTGATCGACCTGCCGAAGACCGGCGTGGCCGGTGGCCTGAAGTTGCCGAAGCCTGCAGGTCCCGTGCGCGAGGTGCGCAATGGCCTGCAGCCCGATGGCACCCTGCGCGTGGTGCTCGAGCTCGCACAGCCGATCAAATGGCAGTCGCGCGTCGAGGGCCGCAAGCTCATCGTCGAGATCGCCGGCACCGCCGCGGCGCAGGTGGCCGCCACCCCCGCCGCACCGAAGGCGGTGCGCGCGGCGCATGCGCCGGAAGATGCCGGCCGCGACCTGGTCATCGCCATCGACCCGGGACACGGCGGCAAGGATCCGGGCGCGCTGGGCCGGGGCGGCACCCGCGAGAAGGATGTGGTGCTCGCCATCTCGCGCGCGCTGGCGAAGCGCATCGATGCAGAGCCGGGCATGCGCTCGTTCCTGACCCGCGACGACGACCGCTTCATCGTGCTGCGCGATCGCTACCAGCTGGCGCGCAAGGCGCGTGCCGACCTGTTCATTTCCGTCCACGCCGATGCGAATCCGAAGACCAACATCACCGGCTCGTCGGTGTATGTGCTGTCGCTGAAGGGCGCCTCGAGCGAGGCGGCGCGCTGGCTGGCCGAACAGGAGAACGCCGCCGACCTGAAGGGCGGCATCAAGCTCAGCGACAAGCCCGATGACCTGGCCTCGGTGCTGATGGAGGTTTCGCAGACCGCCACCATCGGCGCCAGCGGCGAGGCGGCAGGGTTCGTGCTCTCGCAGCTCGACCGCGTCGGCACCGTGCGCAAGACGCAGGTGCAGAACGCCGGCTTCGCGGTGCTGAAGGCACCCGACATCCCCTCGATGCTGATCGAGACGGCCTTCATCTCGAACCCGGGCGAGGAAAAGAAGCTGCGCAGCGCCGCGCACCAGCAGGCCGTCGCCGATGCCATCTTCAATGGCGTGCGCGAATATTTCCGCACGCATCCGCCCGATGGCACGCTGTTCGCGCGCAATCGCGAAAAGCAGCGCGCCGCGCTGATCGCCGCTCGCGACACGCCCTGACGCCGGCCCGCGCCCGGCTCCGAGCCGGTAAGATGCGGCAGCTCCATGGGCATCCGCATCCTTCCCTCCCATCTGGTCGACCAGATCGCCGCCGGCGAGGTGGTCGAGCGGCCGGCTTCCGTGATCAAGGAGCTGGTCGAGAACGCGCTGGATGCCGGAGCGACGCGCATCGACATCGACATCGAGGCCGGCGGTGCCGGCCTGATCCGCGTGGCCGACAATGGCCATGGCATGCCGGCGGCGGAGCTGGAACTGGCGCTGACGCGCCATGCCACCAGCAAGATCGCCAGCCTCGATGACCTCGCCGCGGTGTCCACGCTGGGCTTCCGTGGTGAGGCGCTGCCATCGATCGCGGCGGTGGCGCGGCTGCGGCTGGTGTCGCGCGAGCGTGGTGCGCCGGTGGCGCACGAGATCAGCGCGCAGGATGGACGCGTCGGCGAGCTGCGGCCGGCCGCGCTGTCCGAAGGCACCGTGGTCGAGGTGCGCGACCTGTTCTTCAATGTGCCGGCGCGTCGGCGGTTCCTGCGCACCGAGGCCACCGAGGCCACGCAGGTGGCGCGCATGGTCGATCGGCTGGCGCTGTCGCGTCCCGACGTGGCGCTGCGCTATACCAGCAATGGCCGCGAGCAGCTGCGCGTGGCCATCGCCGACGATGCGGATTCGCAGCTGCAGCGCCTGGCGCGCGTGCTGGGCGAGGACTTCGTCGCCGGTTGCATGTCCATCGACGAGGCGGCCGGCCCGTTGCGGCTCGCAGGCTGGATCAGCCGGCCGACGTTTTCGCGCGCCACCTCTGATCTTGCGTACTGGTTCGTCAACGGGCGTGCGGTGCGCGACAAGCTGCTGATGAACGCCGTGCGCATCGGCTATCGCGATGTGCTGTATGGCGGCCGGCACCCGGCCTGGGTGCTGCACCTGGCGGTCGATCCGCGCGAGGTGGATGTCAACGCGCATCCGGCCAAGCAGGAGCTGCGCTTCCGCGAATCCCGCGGCGTGCACGATTTCATCCAGCGCGCCATCTCGCGCCGGCTGGCCACCACGCGTCCAGGCCTGCAGCACAGCGGGGTGGATACCCGTCCGTCGCCGCAGCCGGCGCACAGCCGCGGGTTTGATTTTGCCGCGCACAGCCCGTGGGCCGTGAGGGATGCGCTGGCGGCTGCCGGCACGACTGCGGATCTGGCGCCGGCGACCTTCCCGGGATTCGGCGCGAACCAGCCGCAGGCCGGCAGCGAGGCGCCGCGACAGGACGAAGCGGCACTCGCAGACGGCACCACCCCGCGTGCACTCGGCACCGCCATCGCCCAGCTGCACGGCATTTACATCCTCGCCCAGGACCCGCACGGACTGGTGCTGGTGGACATGCACGCCGGCCACGAGCGCGTGCTGTATGAAAAGCTCAAGGCTGACCATGCCGCGCGCCGCGCCGAGGCCCAGCACCTGCTCGAACCGGTGACGGTGACGCTGCCGGAAGCCGTGCTCGATCGCGTGCTGGAAGAATCGGCCGAATGGTCGCGCTGCGGTTTCGAGCTGGGGCGACTGGCGCCCGACCGCCTGGCCGTGCGCAGCGTGCCGGCATTGCTGGCGCGCCAGGACGTGGCGCAGCTGGTGCGCGACACCGCCATGGCCATCATCGAGGACCAGGGCGCGCATCACCTGGAGGGTGCCGAGCATCACCTGCTGGCCACGCTGGCCTGCCGCGGCGCCGTGCACGGCGGACGCCGCCTGTCGCTGCCGGAGATGGACGCGCTGCTGCGGCAGATGGAGGTCACCGAGCGCGCCAGCCAGTGCAACCACGGACGGCCGACCTTCGCGCGCATCGGCCTTGCGGACCTGGACCGGCTGTTCCTGCGCGGCCGGTGAGCGGCAGCGGCATGGCGTTGCCTGCGGGCCTGGCCATCCTCGGGCCCACCGGTTCCGGCAAGAGCGCGCTGGCCATGCAGGTGGCCGCACAACTGCCGGTGGAAATCATCAGCGTCGACTCCGCCCAGGTTTACCGCGGCATGGACATCGGCACTGCCAAGCCGACGCCGGCCGAGCGTCAGGCCGTGCCGCATCACCTGATCGACATTTGCGAACCGGAACAGGCGTATTCCGCCGGCGAGTTCCGTGCCGATGCGCTGCGGCTGGCAGGCGAGATCGCCGCCCGCGGACGCGTGCCCCTGCTGGTCGGCGGCACGATGCTGTATTTCCGCGCGCTGTTCCGCGGCATCGCCGAGCTGCCGGTGGCCGACCCGGGGATGCGTGCACAACTGGATGCCCGCGCGGCTCGCGAGGGATGGCCGGCGCTGCATGCCGAGCTGGCCGGCCGCGATCCGGCATCCGCCGCGCGCATCCATCCGCATGATGCGCAACGCATCCAGCGCGCACTGGAAGTCACCGCCATCACCGGGCGGTCCATGGACTCCCTCTGGGTGCAGGAGGATTCCTACACCTTCGGCGATTGGCGGGTCTGCATCCTCGAACCCGCCGACCGGTCCCGTCTGCATGCATTGCTGGAACAGCGTTTCAACGCAATGCTCGATGCCGGCTTCGTTGAAGAGGTGCGCACGTTGCTGGCGCGACCCGGACTGTCGGAGGAATCCCACACGATGCGACTGGTTGGATATCGCCAGCTTGCCGCTTATGTCGCAGGCAGGACTTCCCTGCCGGATGCAGCCGGCAAGGCGATCGCGGCAACGCGCCAGCTTGCGAAACGTCAGCTCACCTGGCTGCGCGGCGCAAACCTGTTGCCATCCGGCGCCAGCGTGCTTCGCACCGATCCTTTCGACGACACTGCGCGGTCAAGAATGTTGCGCGTGTTAATCCAGAGCCCAACATGCGCGTGATAAGATGCAACGCACCAGAATAAGGAGAATGTCGTGGCCAAGACCCAATCGCTGCAGGACCCGTTCCTCAACGCTCTGCGCAAGGAGCGTGTGCCCGTATCGATCTACCTGGTGAACGGCATCAAGCTGCAGGGCACCATCGACTCGTTCGACCAGTTCGTGGTGCTGCTCAAGAACAGCGTCAACCAGATGGTGTACAAGCACGCCATCTCCACCGTCGTGCCGGCGCGCAATGTGCGACTGCCCGGTGCAGATGAAGACGCAGGCCCGGAGGGTGCCGCGGGCTGATGTTCGAACGCCCACGCAGCGGCGAACGGGCGGTGCTGGTGCGCCTCGGACTCGGCGCACCACTCGATCCCGAAGACATCGAAGAGTTTACCCAGCTCGCGCTCTCCGCCGGTGCAGTGCCGGTGGCCACCATCACCGGCCGGCGCGAGCGTCCCGATCCGCGCTATTTCGTCGGCAGCGGCAAGGCCGAGCAGATCCGGCTCGAGGCGCTCGCCACCGAAGCCGATGTCATCCTGGTCGACCATGCACTCTCGCCGGGCCAGGAGCGCAACCTGGAAAAACTCACCGGCAAGCGGGTGCTCGACCGCAGTGGCCTGATCCTCGACATCTTCGCGCAGCGTGCGCGCAGCCACGAAGGCAAGCTCGAGGTCGAGCTGGCGCAGCTGAAGCACATCGCCAGCCGCCTGGTGCGCGGCTGGACCCACCTGGAGCGCCAGCGCGGCGGTGGCATCGGTTTGCGCGGTCCCGGAGAAACGCAGCTGGAGACCGACCGTCGCCTGCTCGGCAAGCGCGTGCGCGTGCTCACCGCGCGCCTCGGCAAGATCAAGCGGCAGCGCGAGACCGGGCGCGGCGCGCGGGCCGCGATTCCCATTCCCTCGGTGGCGCTGGTGGGCTACACCAACGCCGGCAAGTCCACGCTGTTCCGCGCGCTGTCGGGCGACACCGATGTCTATGTGGCCGACCAGCTGTTCGCCACGCTCGATCCGACGGTGCGCCGCCTGCGCCTGCCCGGGGGCACGCAGGTGGTGGTCGCCGACACCGTCGGCTTCATCCGCGATCTGCCGCATGAGCTGGTGGCGGCGTTCCAGTCCACGCTCACCGAGGCGCGCGAGGCCACGCTGCTGCTGCATGTCATCGATGCCAGCGATCCGCGTCGCGCCGAGCACATCGCCGAGGTGGAAAGCGTGCTGGCGCAGATCGGCGCCAGCGAGATTCCCTCGCTGCGCATCTTCAACAAGATCGACCGGCTCGAAGAGAGCCCGCGCATCGACCGCGACGAGGATGGCAGCGTGCAGGCAGTGTGGATCAGTGCCGCGAAGAACGAGGGACTCGATCTTCTCGGGCGCGCCATTGCCGAGCGGCTGGAACACAAGGTGCGTCGCGCACGCCTGCAGTTGCCACTGGATGCCGGCGCCGTCCGTGCGCGCCTTTATGCCGCCGGCGCGGTGCACGCCGAACACCAGAGTGATACCGCCCTCGAACTGGATGTGGAGCTTCCGGAAGACGAACTGTCACGACTTGCTGCCGAATCCGGGGCCAAGCTTGTGACGCCGGACGGCGATACCCTAGAATCCGGGGGCACCACGCACCGCCTTTCATCCGGATGGCGGTAATCAAGCCTGGGTCCCACAGCAACATAATGGCCTGGAACGAGCCCGGAAATCGGGGTGAATCACCCTGGGGCAAGAAACGTCCTGCCGGCAAGCCCGGCGGCATCGAACAAACCCTGAAGGAGTTGCAGCAGAAGCTGCAGGCTGCCCTGGGGAATGCTCGTACCTCTCCGCCCGGCGACGACGGCGGCGGCGGTGTGTCCGGCAATCCCGGTGGCGGACTCGGTGTGCCGCTGGTGGTGGTGCTGGTGGTGCTGTGGCTGGCTTCCGGCCTGTTCCAGATCGAAGCCTCCGAGCGGGGTGTGGTGCAGCGTTTCGGTGCCTACATCGACCAGCGTCCGCCCGGATTCGGCTGGGCCTTCCCCTGGCCCATCGATCGGGTCACCAAGGTCAACGTGTCGCGCGTCAACAGTGTCGAATACAACTCGCGGGTGCTCACCGCCGATGTGAACCTCGTCGAGATCGGCGCCACCGTCCAGTATGTCAATGCTGATCCGGTGAAGGTGCTGTTCCAGGTGAAAGACCTGGAGGCCACGCTGGCCGAGGTGGCCGAGAGCGCGCTGCGCGAGGTGGTGGGCCAGGCAACGCTCGACGATGTGCTGGGCGCCGCGCGCCAGCGCATCACCGACAGCGCCAAGGAGCTGATCCAGCGCACGCTCGACAGCTACAACAGCGGCGTGCGCATCAGCAGCGTGAACCTGACCAACGTGCAGGTGCCCGATGCGGTGCTCGGCTCGCAGCGCGATGCCAACAAGGCGATCGAGGACCGCGAGCGCTTTGCGCAGGAAGCGCGCGCCTATGCAAATGACATCCTGCCGCGCGCGCAGGGCACCTCGCAGCGCATGCTGCAGGATGCCGAGGCCTACAAGGCGCAGGTGGTGTCGCTGGCCCAGGGCGACGTGTCCCGCTTCAACAGCATCTACACCGCCTATGCGAAGGCGCCCGAGGTCACCCGTCGCCGCATGGCCATCGAGACCATCGAACAGATCTACCGTGATTCGCAGAAGATCATGCTCGACACCAACAATGGCAGCGGCAACATGATCTACCTGCCCCTCGACCGCTGGCTCGAGGGCAATACCGCCACGCGCGGCGCGCCGACCACCGTCCCCGAAAGCCAGACGCCGGCGCCGACGCAGGAACTGCCCGCCATCACCGTCGATGGCCGCACGCGGGGAGTGCGCTGATGCCGCGCGCACAGACCTGGCTGATCGTGGCGCTGGTGCTGGCGGCCGTGGCCTGGGGCAGCCTGTTCCAGGTGAGCGAGAACCAGGTGGCGATCCGCACCCAGTTCGGTCGCATCGTCGGCGAGAACTATCCGCCTGGCCTGCACATGAAGTGGCCGGTGATCAACGAGATCCGCCGCTTCGAGCGGCGCATCATCACGCAGTCCTACCAGGGCGAGACCTTCCTCACCAGCGAGAACAAGGCGCTCACCGTCGACTTCTACGTGAAGTGGCGGGTGCAGAATCCCTCGCAGTATTTCCGCGCCACCAACGGTGTCGAGCGTTTCGCCTCCGCGCGCCTCGGCGACAACGTGAAGGACGGCATCAAGGGCGTGGTGGCACGCCGCACGCTCGAGGAGATCGTGGTCACGGAACGCACCGCGTTCACCGGCGACATGATCGCGCGCGCCAACGAGATCGTGAACGAGCTGGGTGTCGAGCTGATCGACGTGCGCGTGCAGCGCATCGACCTCGTGGCCGAAGTGGGCGACGCGGTCTACCGCCGCATGCAGGAGAGCTTCCGCGCGCTGGCCAACCGGCTGCGCGCCGAGGGCACCGCCGAGAAGGAGCGCATCCAGGCCGAGGCCGATCGTGAGCGCACCGAGCTGCTGGCCAATGCGCAGCGCGAGGCGCAGCGCATCCGCGGCGAGGGCGATGGCGAGGCGGCCGACATCTATGCGGCGGCCTACAGCAGGGCACCGGAGTTCTACGACTTCTACCGCAGCCTGCAGGCCTACCGGAACTCCCTCTCGCGTGAGGGCGACGTGTGGGTGATAGCTCCCGAGGGCGAATTTTTCAGGCATCTCGGGTCCGGCGGGCGCCGCTAGGCGTGCCGGCCCCTGCGAGCGTAGGCAGACATGAACCTGGCCTGGTCCGACCTGCTGGCGGCGCTGGCGCTGATGCTCGTGCTCGAGGGCCTGCTGCCCTTCCTCAATCCAGCCGGCTGGCGCCGCGTGTTCTCGCAGCTGGCGCGCAGCAGCGATCGCGAACTGCGCATCGGCGGTGTCGTCTGCATGGTGCTGGGGCTGCTGCTGCTGTCCCTGGTGCGTTGAACTTCTTCTGACAAGGGACCGGGACATGGGTCGTTTCGTTATCGTCATCGGCACCCAGTGGGGCGACGAGGGCAAGGGCAAGATCGTCGACCTGCTGACCGAGAAGGCGTCCGCCGTGGCGCGCTTCCAGGGCGGGCACAATGCCGGGCACACGCTGGTGATCGGCGGCGAGAAGCACATCCTGTCGCTGATTCCCTCCGGCATCCTGCGCGAGGGCGTGCGCTGCTACATCGGCAATGGCGTGGTGGTCTCGCTCGAGGCGCTGCTGCGCGAGAGCGATGCGCTGATGGCGCGCGGCGTGCCGGTGTTCGATCGGCTGCGCATCTCGCCTTCCTGCCCGCTGATCCTGCCCTCGCATGTGGCGCTGGACCAGGCGCGCGAGACAAAGAAGGGCGTCAACAAGATCGGCACCACCGGGCGCGGCATCGGCCCGGCCTACGAAGACAAGGTGGCGCGGCGCGCGCTGCGCGTCGCCGATCTCTTCAATCCCCGGTATTTCACCGCGCAGCTGGAAGAGATCCTCGATTTCCACAACTTCGTGCTGACGAAGTACTTCGGCCTGGGCAGTGTGGACTTTGCCGCTACCCGCGACCAGCTGCTCCAGCAGGGAGAGCGCGTCAAGCCGCTGGTGGTCGATGTGACGCGCGAGCTGGCCGAGCTGCGCGCCGCCGATGGCAATGTGCTGTTCGAGGGCGCGCAGGGCGCGATGCTCGACATCGACCATGGCACCTATCCCTTCGTCACCTCGTCGAACACCACCGGCGGTGGCGCCGCCACCGGCACCGGCCTCGGGCCGCGCAATTTCGACTATGTGCTCGGCATCGTGAAGGCCTATGCGACGCGCGTGGGTGCGGGGCCATTCCCCACCGAGCTGTTCGATGCCACCGGCGCGCACCTGGCGAAGGTGGGCCACGAGTTCGGTTCGGTCACCGGCCGGCCGCGCCGCTGCGGCTGGTTCGACGCGGTCGGACTGCGCCGTGCGGTGGTGCATGCCAGCGTGTCGGGCCTGTGCGTGACCAAGCTCGACGTGCTCGACGGCCTCGACACCATCCGCATCTGCACCAGCTATCGCCGCGGCGGCGAGCAGAGCGTGCATCCGCCGATGCTGGTGGAGGATTTCGGCGAAGTGGAGCCGGTATACGAGGAACTGCCGGGCTGGCAGGAGTCGACCGTCGGCGTGACCGGCTACCGGCAGCTGCCCGGGAATGCGCGGCGCTATCTTGAGCGCATGCAGGACATCGTCGGCGTGCCGGTCGATATCGTCTCCACCGGGCCGGATCGCGATCACACCATCGTCCTGAACCATCCATTCGAATAGAGCGTCCAGAACGCTTCACGGGGGAAGCCATGGCCAATTTTCCGCACACGCTGCCATACATCGGCCTGAACCGTCCGGTGCGCATCGAGGCATCGATCCGCGAGCTGGAAGTGGAAGGCCAGATTCCCGCGGACATCCGCGGCGCGTTCTTCCGCGCCGTGCCCGATCCGGCGCATGCGCCGATGTTCCGTGACGACATCACGCTGTCTGCCGACGGCATGGTCAGCCGCTTCCTGTTCGAGGATGGCGGGGTCGACTACGACATCAAATACGTGCGCACGCACCGCTACGAGATGGAGCGCAAGGCGCGCCGCGCGCTGTACGGCCACTACCGCAATCCCTACACCGACGATCCCTCGGTGCGCGATCCGTCGCGGCCGGACCTGCGCACGGTGTCGAACACCACGCCGGTGTGGCATGCCGGGCGGCTGTTCATGACCAAGGAAGACGGCCGTCCCTACGAGATCAATCCGCACACGCTCGAGACGGTGGGCTACTGGGACTACGAGGGCAGCCTGCGCTCGCAGACGCTGACCGCCCATCCGCGTGTCGATCCGGCCACCGGCGAGATGTTCACCTATGGCTACGAGGCAGGGGGCCTGGCCACCCGCGATGTGGCCTATTGCGTGATCGGCGCCGACGGCAAGCTGAAATCCGAGGAATGGTTCGAGGCGCCCTATGTGGCCTCGCTGCACGATTTCTGCATCACCGGAAAGTGGGCCATCTTCCCGATCTTCCCCACCACCTGCGACCTGGAGCGCATGAAGGCCGGTGGTCCGCACTGGGCACACCAGCAGGACCTGGAGAGCTGGGTGGGCGTGATGCCGCGCCATGGCGACGCCAGCCAGATGCGCTGGTTCAAGGGTCCGAAGGGCGTGTCGGCCTTCCACATGACCAATGCCTTCGACGATGGTGATGTGATCCACATGGACATCTGCCTGTCGGAGACCTGTGCGTTCCCGTTCATGCGCGAGGCCGGCGGCATTCACCGCAACCAGTGGGAAATCAAGAGCGCTCTGACGCGCTGGACGATGGACATGGCCGGCAGCAGCGATGCGATCGTGCAGGCCGACATCGGACCGCCTGGCGACCTGCCGCGCATCCGCGATGCCGACCAGGGCCGGCCCTACAACCTCATCTGGCTGCCGACGATGAATCCTCAGGCGAAGGGTCCGCCGCTGGTGGGTAATGTGGTCGGTGCGGCGTTCAACTGCCTGCTGCGGGTCGACCTGGGTTCGCGTCGCGTCGATGCACTGGCACTTGACCCGGGCATGGCCATCAACGAGCCGGTGCATGTGCCGTCTTCGCAGCCGGGCCATGGTGGCTGGCTGCTGGCCGTGGTCGACCGCGAGGCTGCGCGCGACTACGACAGCGAACTGTGGATCATCGAGGCCGACAACATTGCCGCACCACCGGTGGCGAAGGTGAAGGTTCCCTTGCCGCTGCGACCGCAGGTGCATGGGTCGTGGGTGTCGGCGCAGCAGCTGGCGCAGTCGAAGCACCGCTGATCCTGTTTCCGGGGGCATGAAAAAGGGGGGCGACGCAGAACGTCGCCCCCCTTTCCTTTCAATCCGGCCGCGATCCGGATGATCGGGTTACAGCGGCTGGACGGTTCCCGGGATCGTCCATTCCGCCCACCAGGCCGTGGCCGGCGAAGTGCCCGGTGCCACCGCGCCGATGTAGGTGGTGGCATCGAACATGAAGCCGGAGCCATTGTCGACGGCGGTGATGACCGGCGCGGCGACAGTGGCGCTGGCCGCGGGCAGCGCGAATGCCGCGTCCGGCACCACGGCCCCGACGACGGCATTGGTGCTGGTGCCCGCCACCAGGTCGGTGTAAATGCCGTCGGTGTTGCCGGTGCAGTCGCCGATGACATTCACGATGGTGACGGTGGCATCGACAGTGGCGCCATTGTCGATGTTCACGCAGCCACGGCTGAAGCCCGACACTGCGCTGTTGTACACCGAAGCGGTCACGCCACCACGCAGCAGCATGCCTTCGCGCACCGAGTTGGGCGGATTGGTCACCGGACCGCCGATCACGGTGACATTGGCCAGCGCGGCATGCGTCTGGCTGTTCTCGTCGGCGCCGCCGCTGTTGGCCTCGATGCCGCGCGGATCATTGCCGCCGGTCGGTGCTGCCTTGGTCGGGTTCTTCCTGACGATGGCGTACTGGATATTGCCCTTGTAGCCCTGGTCGAAGTCGATGTCGTCGTCATCGTTGCTGGTCAGCACGATGTAGCGGGCATTGACCGTGCCACCGAACCACTCGATGCCGTCGTCGAGGTTGCCATGCACCTGCACGTATTCCAGGTCCGTGCCATGACCCACGCCCATCAGCGTGAGGCCGTTGACCTCGTTGTTCGGGCCTGCCACGCGGCCGGCCTCGGCGATGCGCACATAGCGCAGCGTGCCGCTGTCGTCGGCCGGATCATTGCCGCCGTAGTAGCCGATGCCATCGCCGCCTTCGCCTTCCACGTTGCAGACGGTGCCGCTGCCATAGCAGGGCGCGCTGGTGCCGACGGCGTACTGCGGCGCAAAGCCCTGGATCACCACGCCGCCCCATTCGCCTTCGCCGTCGAAGTCATCATCTTCGCTGGAGAAGGTGATCGGCGCATTCGCCATGCCCTGCGCGTCGAGTTTCGAGCCGCGCGTCACCAGCAGCACGGCATCGCCCGTGGCCTTCACATGGATGCCGGCCTGGATGCTCAGCGTCACGCCGGCAGCCCGCGCCGCAGCGACGTCGGCATCGCTGGCCAGTGTCACATTGCCATTTCCAACGCGGACCAGGCCGTCGATCACCCAGTCCCGGTCGGTGGTCAGCGTGAAGTCCTCGTCGACATCGCCCGAGATCGTGCAGGTGGTGCCGGCGCAGCTGACGAAGGCGGGCAGTTCCGGCGGTGGCGGCGGTGGTGGTGGCGGCGTGGAAACGTCGCTGTCGCCGCCACAGGCGGACATGAAGGAAGCGACGCCGATCATTGCCAGCGCCAGGGGTCTGGTTCGCATGGAGCTCTCCTGCTTGTTGCTCATGATTTGCACGGTCAGAATTCGTGGGTATAGGAAACCTGGGCGCCGACGCCGGAACGCCAGCGTTCGATCACCGCCTTCGTGCCGGCCGTGTCGCTCTGCACGAAGACGTTGTCGTCATCCAGCAGGTTCGTCAGCTTCAGGCCCACCGCCGAGCCGCTGTCGAACTTCTTCTCCCAGGTGAAATTCACCACCCGCCGGCCCTTCTCGTAGACCGGTTGCAGGCCATTGCCGCCCGCCACGTCGATGCGATCGTCGTAGTAGTTGATCGACAGCGTGGCGGTCTGCTGGCTCGCCCGGTGGTCCCAGGTGATGCGGGTGTTGGCGAGCACCGGCGACTGGCCCTGCAGCTCGCGGCTGCTGAGGCCTTCGATGCGCTGCCCGTCGGCGTCGAGCCGGATCTTCGAGTCGATGTAGCTGAGGTTCGCGCCCAGCGTGAAGTCGTGCCCGGCGGTGGCAAACCATGAGAACTGGCCGTCGAGTTCCAGGCCGGAGACGCGGGCACTGTCGCTGTTGCGATAGGTGAAGCCTGCGGTGCCACCCAGCAGGCCGCGCTCCAGCGGATTGTCGATTTCCTTGTGGAAGGCGGCCAGCGTCACGCTGTCCCTGCGGTTGAAGTAGTACTCCACGCGGGCGTCGAAGTTGTCGATGGTCGAGGCCTTGCAGGCTTCCAGCCCGCGGATGGTCTGGCGCGTGCATCCGGTGAATCGCCGGCCACGGTCATCGAAGAACACCGAAGGCGACAGTTCGGAGATGCTGGGCCGCGACACGGTGCGCGACAAGGTGCCGCGCAGCTGCAGTGCGTCGTCGAACCGGTAGATCATCGCAAGGGCCGGCAGCAGTTCAGCGGATTCCAGCTCCGCCTCGGGCGTTCCCGGCGAGAACGGGAACAGCAGCGTGGTGCGGAAGTTGTCCTGGCGCAGACCGGCCACCAACGTGAACGCCTCGCCAAAGGCCGTCTCGGTGCTCAGGTAGCCGGCCACCGAGTCCTGCCCGGCCTCATAGCTGTCGGTATTGGTCGACACGCCATACAGGCGGTAGGCACCGCTGGCAAAGTTCTCCGGCGTCAGCAGCGATTCCAGCGGCGCGGTGGAACTGACCTCCACCGGTGCAATGCCCAGTCGCACCAGGTTGTTGCGGCGGTCGCGCCGGCTGAACAATCCGCCCGCCTTGACCTTCATCGATACCCTGTCCGTGAGCTCCAGCGGCAGCACATAGTCGGCACCGAAATCCAGCGCGTCTTCCTTGAGGTCGGCATAGAGCCGCTCGAGGCTGGTGCTGACGAAGCGCTGGTTCTGGTAGCGGTAGCTGCGCCGGTCCGGCGTGTCGCTCAGCGTCCGGGAGATGCCGGCGCGCAGCGACAGCTCGTGCGAATCGAACAGCGTGATGCCGGCCGAGACCTGCTCGGAGAGGAACTGCCGCTCGGTGAACTCGAGCAGGCTGTCGGTGAAGTCCGTGGCGTCGTCGATGTCGAAGCCGGATTCGGATTCGGCGGTGTCCTCGGTCCGGCGCAGCAGCAGGGTGCGGCTATACAGGTTCCATCCGGCATCGGCCTCGTAGCCGAGCACCAGGTAGCCATCGGCCGCGGTGCCGATGGTGGCGCGGCTGTAGTCCGAACGGGTCACGTTGCGCGGATCGGCGCGCGTGCCCTCCTGGTGCGATCCGGCGCCGTGGCTGTAGCTGGCCGAGGCGTAGTAGCCCAGTACGCCGGCGTTCATCGGGAAGCCATCACCGATCGAGGCCGACACGCCGAGGTCCACCGGTGCGGTGGTGCGGCGCAGGTCGTAGATGCTGGCCAGCTGCGGCGCGTAGGTGCGCGATTCAGCAGCCGACGGCGTCCGGCGTCCTCCGCTGGTGATTCGGTCGATGTCGGCGGGCAGGCCGCGGATGCCATCATCCACACCGAGCCAGTCCCTGCCGCCACCGCGGTAGGTGAAGATGTTGCGACCCGAGGTGCCGGTGGTGCCGCCCAGTTCCGCCGAGACATTGGCATGGAAGGTGGATGAGATGCCGCGCGTGAGGATGCGGATCGCACCGCCGGTGGTGTCACCGGGCAGGTCGGCACTGAACGACTTCTGGATCTCGATGCCCGACAGCACGCTGGCCGGAAACAGGTCCAGCTCCACGTCGCGGCGGTAAGGGTTGGTGCTGGCCATCAGGTCGCCGTCGAGCGTGGTGGAGATGTAGCGAGCGGCAAGGCCACGCACCACCGCAAAACGCTCACCCTGCACCGACACACCGGCAATGCGCTTCAGCGAGGCCGCGATGTCGCTGTCCCCGGTCCTGGCAAGATCCGCGATGCTCAATGCATCGGTGACCGCGGTGGACTGGCGTTCGATCTGCGCGGGAGCCAGTTCTGCGGAGCCAGTGACCACCACTTCGTCGAGGGCCAGCAGTGGAACATCCAGTTCCACGTCGGTGGATGGCTGTCCCGCCGAGGCTCCTCCAGCGATGCAGGCGAGCACCAGGGCCGGAATGGGATTGCGGGGCAGGGTGTGCATTGGGGCGGTCCTTGGGCGTAAAGGTCGACAAGCGGCGCTCCACATCGGAAGCGTTCCACGCTGACTCGCAAGAGCGGCTTGCGCGAACCGGGATGTCGGCAAGCATTCCCACGATCAGCGGGAGGCAATGTATGCAGGGAGTGTTGCGGGCTGTTTACAGTCGTGGGACGACTGTGTTGCAGGCCGCGGGCGCGCGCTGTGACAGCGGGCCCTGTGTGGATCGAGGCGACCCAGCTTGGCGCGGGGCCGCCTTGCGCATTGCTTACGCGGTCAAGGTGATTTCACGCCCGTTACAGGATGGGCGTAGTGGAAAGGCACCAGGAAATTCTTCGGGTACAGGTCGAACGGCATCGTCGGCGGCGCATCCGGCGGATTCGACTCGGTGATGCCCGGCGGCGGCCGCTGTGCAAGGTCCTTCCAGCCGGTGTCATACGGCGCGAAGTAGGTGTTCACCTGCTGGTCCTTGATGAACTTCCAGCGTCCGTCCATATGCACGAACTCGTTCTCGTAGGTGCCGGCCATCCAGGTGGCATTGCGGCCGAAGTTGCCCATCATCGACAGCGCGCGCGAACGCAGGTTGGCGCGCGTGGCGTCTTCGGACACATGCACCACCGGCTGGAACTGCATGTGGTTGTGGAGCACGCCGTCGTCGAGGCCGGCCTGGCCATACAGGTTCAGGTTGCGACGCACGGCGGCCTTGCCGGCATAGACGCCGCGCATCGCGATCTCGATGGTGCCTTCCTCTGCAAACAGGTCGGCGAGGTCATCCCACAGCAGCGTCGCCAGGTAGTAGCCATAGGCGGTCTGGATGTTCTCGATCGAATGCCGATGCTCGGCCGCGGTGATCTGCCGTTCGGCCTGCTGCAAGGCCTGCTCCGGTGTCAGCTCCGGCAATGCAGCGGCGCCCGCGGTGGCCGGCTTCGCCTCGCGCACCGGATGGCCATAGTGGAACGGCGCGACGAAGCGATGTTCATAGTGGCTGGCGGGTCCGGGCGACGGGGCATCCGGTTCCAGCGCCGGCTCGAAGCGGGAGAACGGCAGCGAGGCACGGCCCCAGCCGGCTTCATATGGCGTGACCATGGTCGGATAGTGGTGCAGGCGGCGGATCTTCCACACCCCATCCTCGCGCCGGTATTCATTCTCCATCACGCCGGTGGCCCATTCATGGAACTGGCCATGTCGGGCCAGCTGCGAGAACTCATGCCAGCGCGAGCGCGCGGTGCCCGCGGCGGCATCCACATGCGTCACCGGCTGCAGCTGCATGCGGTCGAACAGGCGCCCCGGCGTCAGCCCCTCCGGACCGATCGCGCGCAGGTATTCCAGAATTCGCTGCTGCCCGCGGAAGATGCCGCGTCCCTGCACATGCAGTTCGGCGTCGTCGGTGAACAGTTCCGCGGCCTCGCTCCACAGACCCTTGTCGGTATAGAAACCGTAGATGCGCTGCAGGTTCTCCACCTCGTCCTGGTCAGCCAGCTGCCGGACCTGCGCCGCCAGCTGCAGCACGCGGTCGGCGGTCACCGGGCGCGATGCGGCGTCCGCGGGCGCGGCCAGTGGTTCCAGTCCGGGATACTGTCCGCGGAAATGGAACGGCGGGGTGAAGGCGCCGGGCCAGGTCTTGTAATCCAGCGTCGGCGGGGCATCCGGCGGCAGCCGCGCACTGACGAAACGCGCGCCATTGGCATCTGCGTTGTCGGCCCAGCCGCCTTCATAGGGCACCCACAGGGTCTGGAACCAGCGCAGGCCGGCGATCTTCCAGACGCCATCCTCCTTCACGTAGTGGTTTTCATAGGGCCCTTCGCTCCACCAGGCGTCCTTGCCGAGCTGGCCGGACAGGATGATGGCGCGCCAGGTGCCGCGTGCACTGCGACCGCCTTCGGCCAGCGTGATCACCGGCATCACCTGCAGATGCTCGTTCAGCTGGCCGGGAGCCAGTCCCTCCTGCCCGTTGCCCAGCGTGCGGAAATATTCACGGATGCGCTCGCGGCCGCGATAGACGCCATCCTTGCCGATCTCCAGCGTCGCATCGGCCGCGAACAGGTCGGCCACCTCGGTCCACTGTCCCTCATCCAGGTAGTAGCCATAGGCGCGCTGCAGGCGCTTGATGTCGTTGATGTCGGCCAGCCGACTGGCACGGGCCTCGAGCAGTGCCACGCTTGTGCGCGCCTCTGGCGTGTCGGCGATGCCTGCATCCCCGCTGGATCCGGAGCAGCCGCCGAGCAGCAGTCCGGCCAGCGCCGCAATGACAGTGATCCGCATGTTCAGCGCGCTCATTTTCCGCTCACCGGGTTGCTGTAGTGGAAGGGCGGCACGAATACGGCCGGATAGGGCTCATATTCGATCGAGTGCGGCAGGTCGGGCGGATAGCCGGGGAAATAGTTCATCAGCGGATTCGACTGCTTGCCCCAGCCCTGCTCATAGGGGGTATAGAAAGTCTGGTAGCCGATCAGTCCCTGGTATTTCCAGCGGCCGTCCGCATCGCGCACGAAACGGTTCTCATAGGTGCCTTCGGCCCATTGCGCCTGATTGCCCTCGATGCCGAACATCTCGAACAGCCGGGCGCGGATGCTGGCATGCGTGCCGTCCGCGGAAACATGGATCACCGGCTGCAGCTGCATGTGCGTGAACAGGCGGCCGTCGGTGGGCGCGCCGAGCCGGCGCATGTACTCATAAATGCGGTCGCGTCCCACGAACACGCCGCGGCCGAGGATCTCCAGCGTGGCGTTCCCGGTGAACAGCGCCGAGGTGGCATCCTGCATCGACATGTCGGCGTAGTAGCCATAGGCGCTCTGCAGGTTCTCCACTTCATCCACCGCCGTCAGGCGCGCCAGCTTCAGTTCCAGCGCGCGCACCTGGGCTTCCAGCGCGGCAGCAGTCGGCGCCGCATCGGCCGGCTGGCCTGGCACCGCGAGCGGCGCCGGCGCCTGCGCCGGAGGCGCCAGCAGCCGATAGTCGGCTGCGGCCTCGCCGGCATAGTGCATCGGTGCGATGAAATGCTCGGGCCAGCTGCCATGCCGGCTGCTCGCCGGCCGGTCGGCGCGTGCCGTGGATTTTCCATAGCGCGCATTCAGGGCCGCGTCGGTGGCCGTCCAGCCGGACTCGTAGGGCGCATGGAAACGCAGGTAAAGGTGCAGGCGCTGGATCTTCCAGACGCCATCCTGTTTCACATAGCTGTTCTCGTAGACGCCGCTGCCCCAGTTGGCGCTGCTGCCATGCACGGCATCCTGGATCAGCACGCGCCAGCGGCCGCGCGCCGTGCGTCCGTCCGCGGCCAGCGTGAGAACCGGCGAGAGCTGCACCTGGTTCGACAGTTCCCCATGCCGCAGTCCGATGCGACCTTCGGTGAGTCCAAGGAAATAGCGGCGGATGCTCTCCTTGCCCGCGTAGACGCCATGCTGGCCGACTTCGAGCGTGGCATCGTCGGCGAACAGGTCCACGACCTGGTCCCACAATGCCTCGTCGTAGTAGTAGCCGTAGATGCGCTGCAGGTTGCGGATCTGGTTGTAGTCATCGATGCGGTCGGCCTGCGCATCGATGCCGGCGATGCGCGTGGCCAGCTGCTTCAGGCGCGGCGCAAGATCAGGCGCGGGCGGCGCGGCGGCCGGCAGCATGGCAGGAGCGGTGGCCAGCAGGCAGCCGGCCAGTGCATGCAGCAGCGGCTTCATCGCGTCACCTCGTTGCCGGAAGCGGTATCCCAGGCCACCGGCTTGCCGGTGACGGGGTGGTAGTAATGGAACGGCGGCAGGAAGAACTGCGGGAATGCCGCATATTCGATCGACGGCGGTGCGTCCGGCGGCAGCGAGCGCAGCGGTCCTGCGATGGGATAGGCCTCGGCATGCCAGCCTTTGGCATAGGAACCGCTGACCGTGGTGTACCAATGCAGGCGCTGGATCTTCCACACGCCGTTCTCCTTCACGTATTCGTTTTCATACGGGCCTTCCTCCCAGCGCCCGTCGCCGCCATGACTCCCGGCCATCACCAGCGAGCGCCAGCGGGCACGTGCCGTGCGACCGTCTGCGGCCACATTGATCACCGGCTGCATCACCGGGGTCTCGCGCAGCTCGCCGTTGCCGACGCGCACCACCTGCTTCAGGAAGGCCGCGATGCGCGACCTGCCGCGATAGATTCCCTGCTGCGCGAACTCGATCGATGCGGCCGCGCTGTCGGAGAACAGGGCGGCTGCCTCATCGGCCATGCCCTCGCTGATGTAATGGCCCCACATCTGCTGCAACCGTTCGATTGCGCGGCGATCCTCCAGCAGCTGGACCTGCTGCTGCAGCGAGGCGAGCTTCGCCTCGAGCAGCTGCACGCGCCGCTCCTCGGTGATGACGCGGCTGTCAGTGACGATGGGCTCGGCTGATGCGGCCAGTGCCGGCCACGCGCACAGCAGGCCGCCAGCCATGACGGTCAGGCTCTTCAGTTTCATTGTTCTCCCCCCGACGCGACTTACTTGCGCGCTGCGTTTTCCAGGATGGTGTTCGGATCGAAGCTCTTCGCCGCGGAACTCTTCGGCACGTGGTCCCAGTGCTCGGCGATCAGGCCATCCTCGATGCGATACAGGTCGAAATGCGTGGTGGCATAACGCTCGCCGGGCTGCTCCGGATCCGGCTCCCAGGTCACGGTGGCCACCATCACCATGTCGCCCTCGGCGATGATCGAGATCAGCGGGAAGGTCATGCGCGGCTCGATCTGGCGCTGCGGCCGGGAATTGCGGATGAATTCCACCAGCGCGTCGCGCCCTGACTTCACATTTGGATTGTGCTGGATGTATCCGGGCGTGAAGAACTGTTCCGCCATCTCGTACCGGCCGGCCTGCACGATGGCGCGGTACATGTCATAGACGAGCTTCTTGTTGGCCGCGAGCTTCGGGTCATCGCTCTTCAGCAGCGCCTGCTGGTCCTCGACGCCGGTGGGCGGCTCCTGCGCGAGGGCTGCGGGCAACGCGAGTGTGGACAGCAGGCAGGCAAGCAGCGCGGTGCGGAACTTCATGGCATTCCCCGGTTCATTTCTGGCATGAACCGCTAGGATACGCGAAGGGTTGCCGCTGGCGGCACCCGGGGGCGCGCAGGCGCCCCGTCCGGTCAGGAAGACAGTTTGACGTGCGCGTCACGTGGCGCCCGCGGGCGCAGCGGCAGCGGCTGTCCGCGCGCGCTGCGCGATGGTGCCGCGGCGGGTTCGTGCAATGCCAGCAGCACCGCGACCGAGTGCAGCGGAGGATCAAGCCATTCGACCGCAACGCCGCGCGGCTCGATGCGCACCACCCAGCCATCCAGCCACTCGCCGCTCGGCGAAGTCGGTCGCACTGAGACCCGCGACAGCAGTGTCGGCCGGGCAGGAGTCTCCAGGAAGGCGCCGCTGAGGCTGGCATTGCGCAGCAGGGCTTCGCACATCCCCTCTCCGGTCATCAGTCGGGCCGGCGCCTCGAGGTCCACTCTCGTGCCCCAGCGATGTTCCATGAACTGTGGATTTGCACTCATGATCTTTCTCTCTACACGACGCCGGGGCGGGGAAATTCCCGCGCCGTCAGCCTCCGGCCAAGGTGCTTCCGGCGCAGCACAACCGCTGTAGGTCGGGGCCCGGGATATCTGTAGGATGGCTGTCAACCGCTGTAGGAAGCTGCATCGCGGCATGCCGCGCATGCGGCGGACAGCACACCGGCGGATTTCGTGGCCAAGCGACCGTCACCTCGCCGGCTTCGCGTCGCGAACGCTGCCGGTACTGCAGGATCACCACGAGAAATCGAAGAACCTGGACTGAACGTCTGGTCGGGGTCTCCCGGGCCATAGGGGCCCGGGAGACCTGGCACTCCTGAACTTCGCGACTCAGTCGCTGCGCAACGAGCTGGGCGCATCAAGCCTCGCATCGTCATATACGCCGACGCCGAGACGCGACACCAGTTCCCCGCCCAGCCATGCCGTGACCAGCGAAATCATCGCGGCGGCGAAGGACAGCACCAGCGCGAGGGCCGGGGCCGGCAGGCCCTGATCGCGCAGCAGCCAGCTCACCAGGAACAGCACGGCCACCACGCCATTGCCGGCACCGTGGATCAGGCCGATGCGCCGCGCGCGCGTATTGCGCGGGATCGAAAGCCAGTCGATGAGCCCGAACGGCGCCGCAACCAGCGCGCCCACGATGCCGGCTGCCATCATCCAGTAGGAGACCAGCCACCACTGCGCGCCGCCCGAGAACAGCGCAATCAGGTCGAACACCACGGCCGTGGCGAGCAGGCCCAGCGGGAACACGATCAGCATCTGGTGCACCGGATGCCCCAGCAGTCTTGCGCGAGCTTTCATGGTCTCTCCTTGCGGTTCACGTCCAATCAATCAGGCCGCCGCGCGCCACTGGCCGCGAGATTCGCGCATAAAGCGACGCAGCGCATCGTCCAGGTGGGGCAATTCCAGGCCGCGTTCGGTCCCCAACGCACTGAACACGGGCCGGCGCGCGGCCAGTCCGAAGTCGCTGCAGGCGCGGGACTGGAGGGAATGCGCATCGACGCCGGCCAGTTGCGCGCCGGTGCGGGCCAATTCGAACCAGGACAGCGGGCCTCCGTTGGCCAGGTGCCAGATGCCCGATTCGGCGTCGATCAGCAGGTCGATGCAGGCATTGGCCAGGTCCGGCACATAGGTGTGCGACACCACCACGTCCTGCATGGCCGCAAAGTTTTGCCCCCTGCTCAGCGCCCGCAAAGCCGCCGGCAGGAAATCATGCGGATGCCACGGCCCGAAGAAGCTGCTGGTGCGGATCACCAGCGCGTCCGGATTGCGCTGCAGCACCGACTGCTCGGCCATCACCTTGCTGTGGCCATAGGTATTCAGCGGCGATACCGGACTGGATTCCACATAGGGCGCCACGGCCGCGCCATCGAACACCAGGTCGGAGGAGAAGGTGACCAGGCGCACGCCATGGGCCTCGCAGGAGGAGGCCAGCTGCGCCGGTCCCTGGAAGTTCTCGCGATAGCAGCGCGCGCCGTCGCGTTCGGCCTCGTCCACGCGCACGTAGCCTGCGGCATTCACCAGCGCCCATGGGCGCAGCGAGCGCAACGTATCCTCCACAGTGCGCGGGCAGCAGATGTCGAATTCCTCGCGCGTGCAGATGTGATAGGCCAGGCCGCGCTGTTCGCAGATCTGCACGAATGCACGACCCAGATTGCCGCGCGCGCCGGCGATCAGCAGCGGCCGGCGGTGCACGCGCAGCGTGCTCGGCCCGGCGGCCGGCGGCGCCGGCACGCGATGCGGTTCGAGCAGCCGCACCGGGCGCCGCCACCATCCCGGACCCACAGCCGCTGGATGGCTGGGCGCCTGGCCACCGGCAGCCAGCCCGCGCAGGGTGTCGGCCAGTGCGGTGGGCCTCGGTCCGCCAGCGCGCATGTCGAACACGCCGGATTCATAGTGGCCGTCGGCACGGGTCAGCAGGCTGTTCCAGTCCCTGCTGCCCAGCAAGGCCCATGCGGTGACGGCTCGCACATCCCAGCCGCGCTCGCGCGCGGAACAGGCCGCCGACCAGGCTTCGGTGAACCAGCGCAGCTGCTCCTCGCGCGTGCAGCCCAGGTGCACCTCGGTGATGGCCAGCGGCATTCCGTAGCGCTGCCAGGCTTCGGCGAGGCACCGTGACCAGCCCTCGGCGGCCTGCGGCAGCACGCGCACCGCTTCGATGTCCACATAGCGCTGGCGGCCATTGCCGCCCACCGGTACATCCGGGTAAAGCTCCAGCCGCTCGTCCAGGAAGCGGTCACTGGTGACGTAGTGATTGATGCCGATGATGTCCGGCGGGCAGGGGTTGTCGGCAAACCAGTCCAGTTCCGCACGCGCAATGCCGGCCTTCTGCAGGAAACGCATCATCGGTGCCGCCGGATCAACGCGCCCGCAGAGCAGGTCCCAGGTCACCCAGCGGCGTTCGTTCTCCAGCTCTGCCTGGCAGGCCAGCGTCGGGGTGGAGTAGGCGCGACCCAGGTCCTCGGTCTGCACCAGCTTCGCCGCTGGATTGATCCGGCGGATCTCGCGCATCGCCAGCACCGTGGCGCGGCACTCGTTGACCAGCGCCCGCGCAAAGGTGGCATCGCAGCGCCCGTGCGGATACCAGATGCCATACAGGCCGCTGAAGCGGGCCGTGGTCAGCGGCTCGTTGACCGGCGTGTACCACTGCACCCACGGGTAGCGTTGCGCCACCCGCGCCGCATGCGCGGCAAGGCCGCCGGCAAAGTTGTCATCGACCAGGCAGGTGCCGGGCGGACCGCTGCCATGGTGGAGCAGTCCGACGATGGGATCGATGGCCAGCTCGCGCAGCTTCTCCATGGCCGCATCGGTGGCCTGCCAGTCGGCGTCGGGCGTGGCGAGCCGCTCCCACAGCACGGCCTGTCGCAGGCGCCGGATGCCCAGCGCCGCGAACATCTCGAGGTCTGAAAGCCGCGTCCGGTGTCCATTGCCGGCCAGCTGGTCGTACCAGGTATCCCCGACACGGTTGATGGTGCATTCCACGCCTCCCCACAGTTCTGGCGCGTGCATGGCCTCAGGTCCTCACCCGGGAACCGCGTTCGCTGCCGCGCGCGCGCTGCCGGCCGCCTTCATCACCGCCAGTGCCGCGTTGCGGCCGGCGAGGAAGGCATGGTCGGAGTTGTAGTACTCCCATTCGCTGTAGCGGCCCGCGAGGTGGATGTCCCGCTGCAGCAGCCAGTTGCGGATGGTCTTCACATTCGCCGCGCGCGCATGGTCATAGATGACATAGGCATAGGGCATGTCGACCTGGTTGCGGGCGATGATGCGGTCATCCTCGCGGATGATGCCCACCCGGATGCAGTCGGCGATGCAGCGGTCGATCAGCGCCTCGCCATCACAGGGCAGCGGCTTCAGCGGCGAGTAGGTGATCTCGCAGGTCAGCCCGAACCCGCCATCGGGATTGCAATGCGGGCTGGCATTGCCCTGTACGAAAATGCGGTGGAACACCGGATCCTCCGGGTAGTAGATCCAGTGCTTGTCGGTGATGT